>JBAWWJ010000015.1:0-61210 GCA_037146815.1 Planctomycetota bacterium | reverse complement strand
TCAATCACAAGCAGGGACCTTCACTCACTGCTGATGGGGTGTGAACGGTTACGATATCCGGCAAGGCAGTCGTCAGCATCCTCGGCCCCAACATTGTGCATTCCATGTCCAGCCCTCATTTGCATTTGGTTGGCATAGAGATGTTTCGTTTGCTTTCCAGGGTTCGCCGGTAGATCAGCAGACGCAAATTCAACAGATCTTCAATCATGTAAATTCGTCCGCAGAGTTCTGGTTTCAGCATTTTTTGACACTTGATCTCGCGTTGCAATCTCTCCATCGCAATCGGTTCGGAAGTCCACAAGAAGTCGCCTTGTGCAATCCGGGAAGCATCAGTTTTCTGGAAACAGCACGGCGCATTGAAGTCGCAAGGCATAACCAATAAGCTGAACCGGAGTGGCGGAACAGCCGGAACTGACATGGAAACTCGCTTGCCGCCACCCGGTTAGCTTGGTCGTTCGCCCGACTATGCCCGAATTCCTTTACTGGCCATCCGACCTCACTGATCCGAAACCGGAGACCATTTTCAAGGCCGAGTTTGTCGCGTTGTTCGATGAGATGTCAGAATCAGGCGTTCTTGTTCAAACAGACTGCATGTCTTTCTTCGGTTTCGGGCGAGGCACACGACGCGCTGAGTTCATTCGCCGTGGAAACGGGCGAATACTCGAAGGCACCACGCTGCACAACCGCGAGACCTACTGGGAGGTCCTCCCAGTCTCGGATGACTTGCTGCAGCCACTCGGTCCAATGTTCGGACTTGATGATTGCACGTGCGTGGTCATCTGTGGTGTTGCCGACATCAGATCGTTTACTCTGCGATGGATTCAGGGCATGACACTTGCAGATTCCATGCGTGGCATTCTGTTTTGGAATCGAAGCAATCAGGTACTCCCATTTGAATTACTGTAGTCACCGTGGGCGAACAAGTCGGTCAACTTGACCCGCAGTCGATTGAGCGGATTTGCGAGGAGTCGGGGTACATTCCGCCGACAATCTGCAGTCCAGATGAGTTGTTGGAGACATGACAATGCTTACGGATTCTATCAATGTCGAGATCCTTCGAATCAAGCGACAACTTGCTGCAGAGCATGAAAACCAAATTGATCGAATTGTTGCTGACGCTCGTTCGAGGCAAACAAATGCAGTGAGCCGGCCCCCGCGCCGCTTCAAGGCCGAACAAATCGGTCAACTTGAACCGCAGGCCGCGGGCGTTCATGATCGCACTTGTTTATCTTCAGCGGATTCGTTCATCGCGGGCAAGTAACCTTGAACTTTAGGTAGCGGTTGAAGTGCCACATTTTCCTAACCACATCTGGTCGGCCATACTCGCGCACGAGGACACCGAGCTGAATCCCGGAGCAACGCGTGAAGCCATTAACGCCTTCGAGAGCGAGTGCTCCTTTGTTCTCCCCGATGCACACCGCGAATTCTTGCTGCGATGCAACGGCGGAATTGTCGGCTATTGCAGGCTGTTTGGAGTCGGGAGTAAGGATTACTTCGATCTGAAGTGTCAGGTTATTGACATGAGCCAGTACATCGAAGGGCTGATTGAAAAGTCGGTTTTTCCAATTGCAAGCGACTGGGGTGGCAGCTTCTTTTGTTACGATCTACGATCGCCTCTGACTCCATTGGATTATCCAGTGCTCTACTGGAACCACGAATACTCCGAGGAGCCGGAATATCAGTCGGAGGTATGGTCGGAATTTGCTCCGAATTTCGTCTCGTTCATCGAAATGATTCTCAAGGAATAACTCGTTGGTGCCTCGTGTCATCAATGCCGACTGAGGCGGTCAACTTGACCCGCAGTCGCTGGTGGCTCAAAGTGTAGGTGTGCTGATTGGAAGCCCGTCGTTCATCGCGGGCAAGTTACCTTGAACTTTAGGCATCACACCAAATGCAGATCCGCGCCATCCGCCCGTCTGAAGTCGAATCGGCGCGACTCCTACTGCAAGCCAATAACTGGGGCAAGCGCGTCGCAGATCCCGATATGTTCGCTGAACTCGTTGCTCGCTCCCAAGTAGCGCTGGTAGCGGTGGAAGAAGAAAAGGTGGTTGGCTTCCTCCGTGCCCTCACTGATGGCATCTTTAACGGCTACATCTCGATGGTCGTCGTCTCAGAAGAACACCGAGGCAAAGGCGTGGGCACGGCACTGGTCAAGCAAGCGATGGGAAGCAACCCGGAAATGACTTGGGTGCTTCGCGCTGGCCGCGAGGGAGTGTCCACCTTTTACGAGAAGCTTGGCTTCAACTTCTCTCAGATTGCGATGGAGCGGCCGGGTCGGCGCGAGTGATGCCTAACCTCTCGCTCAAGCCGAACCCCAACGGCGTGCCGTCGGTGCCGGCTTAGCTCCAACGTTAGCAAGGAAAAGTATTGGCCGTGGATGTCGTAAACTTTTACAGCGTCGGGGACAGCTTTGGGGAGTTCTCGAACTTCGCTCCGTTTCCGATTACGCTCGGCGGCACTCGCTGGCCCACGACCGAACACTACTTCCAGGCACAAAAATTCGCAAATCCGGCATACCGAGAAAAGATCCGCAGCGCGAATTCACCAATGTTGGCGGCCCGGCTTGGCCGCGACCGAAAGCAAAAGTTGCGGCGTGATTGGGAGTCGGTCAAAGTTGGAATCATGCGCGCAGCGGTTTTGGCAAAGTTTACGCAACATGCGGAACTTCGAGACTTGCTTCTGTCGACAGGTAAAGCAAAGGTCGTTGAGCATACCGAGAACGACGATTACTGGGGTGACGGGGGCGATGGAACAGGAAAAAACATGTTGGGCCGGATTCTGATGGACGTGCGTGAACAGTTACAGATGGAGGCAGCGGCACAGAAGATGGGCTAACCAATAAGGCTTTGACTTTGCGAAGTGCGTCACGCATTGCGGTTATCCTGAATCGAATCGAATAGCCCATTCTCCCAAGAGTGATTTCACCACGAAGGGCGCGAAGAGCACGAAGCTTGAATTCGTCGAGATTTCCAATTGAGTGATCGGTTGCGCCTTCGAAATTTATCGACGCCTGCGAGTATCCAGGATCATGTGCTTCATCCTTCGATACCTTCGTGCTCTTCGTGACCTTCGTGACCTTCGTGGTCAAAAACTCGAACAGTCACGGCGAACAACGCGTTACACTTTTCATCAATTCGGCCCAAGCGCGACCAGACTTACAAAAGCGGGTATGCACCATTTATTGGCCGAAACACGCTTCCAATTTCGGTAGATCGGCCCCCCGGCTTTCTGAACATGTTTACGTCATCTTGCAGAAATTGCCGGTTTCCACTACATGATCGTCCGCCTGCGGGAATGGAGTCCGCAAAGGCAGGTATGCGAATGGGATACTGTAGAACAGAATTTTGTTTTTTTTCAAATTCAATTCAGCCTTGCCAACGGCTTTCTACTGGCAATTGCTGAATATTTTGACGGAAATCAAATCTGGAAAAACGGTTACGCCGATTCGTCATGTTGATCGACGTTGACGACACGCAGGGAGGGGTGCCGTGCGCTGCCTGATTCTTGGTGGGGATGGAATGCTGGGCCATCAGCTCTTGAAGAGCTGGCTGGGACGGCACGATGTCCGCGTGACTCTGCGCGGCCCACTTTCCGCTTACACTCATTACGGCCTGTTCCGCCAGAAAAACACGTTCCCGCACATCAATGTCCAGGAAACCGATCGGGTTCTGGATGTTCTCGGCGAATTTCGACCGGACGCAGTCATCAACTGCGTCGGGATCATCAAACAACGTTCGGCTGCGAAGGAATCAATCCCCAGCCTGGAAGTTAACTCACTGCTGCCACACCGGTTGCGACTGATGTGTGCTGCTGCCGGAGCACGGTTGGTTCACCTCAGCACCGACTGCGTCTTTAACGGACGTCGTGGGATGTATAAGCAGACTGACCACGCAGACGCCGAAGACTTGTATGGGCTGAGTAAATATCTCGGTGAGGTCTCGGAAGGTCCTGCGATTACGATCCGGTCATCGATCATTGGGCTGGAACTCTCTCGCAAGCAGAGTTTGATTGAGTGGTTTCTGGCGCAGCAAGGTCCGATTCGCGGCTTTACGCGAGCGATTTATTCCGGCGTTACGACCGCTGAGATGGCACGCATCATTGAACATGTGCTGATCCAGGAACCCGAACTGCATGGCCTGTGGCAGGTCGCTTCCGCCCCGATCACGAAATTTGATTTGCTCTGCAAACTTTCCGCGCTGCTGGGTCGGCGCGACATCACGATCACCCCCGATCACTCATTCCATTGTGATCGCAGCCTGGATGGTTCGGACTTCGCAAGGCGAACCGGCTACCGGGTTCCGGATTGGGACCGGATGCTTGAAGAACTGGCCGCTCAAATTCAAGGACGAGGAGCCCTGCATGAAGCCGCGTAAGATGTTTTCTTCCTTTGATGGACCGACAGCCACCGCTCAGCCGATCCTGGACGGCAAGCGAATCCTGGTGACAGGTGGAACCGGTTCCATGGGGAAGGTCCTCGTCCGCCGACTCCTCTCCAATGAACTCGGCACGCCTGCGAAGGTGATCGTTCTGTCACGCGACGAAGCGAAGCAGCATGACATGCGGATGTCGTACCTGCACCGAAAAGTTTCGACCGACGAAGTGATCTACCGCAATTTCCTGAACAGCCTGGAATTTCGTCTGGGGGATGTGCGACGCTTTCCGGATGTCTGTTCTGCGATGCAGAACGTCGATGTTGTCATTAATGCTGCGGCCCTGAAGCAGGTCCCGAACTGCGAATATTTCCCGGAGCAGGCGATTGAAACGAACTGCATGGGGCCGATTAATATCGTCCGCTGCATTCGCGAACATCAGCTTCCCGTGGAAACGGTGGTTGGGATCAGTACCGATAAAGCGTGCAAGCCCGTCAACGTGATGGGACTCACCAAGGCGATCCACGAACGGATCTTCACTTCGGCCAATATCCTGAGCCCGAAGACCAGGTTCATCTGCACGCGTTATGGCAACGTTCTGGCTTCGCGCGGGTCGGTCATTCCGTTGTTCCACGACCAGATCAAGAACGGTGGTCCGGTGACTTTGACAGTACCGGAAATGACTCGGTTCCTGATGAGTATTGATCAGGCTGTCGACTGTGTGTTTGCGGCACTGCAATTTGCGGAACCGGGCGAGACGTTTGTTCCTTCAGCCCCGTCGACGACCGTGATGAACATCGCCAAGGCCCTGATTGGTGATCGCAATATCCCGATTCAGGTCACTGGGATCCGTCCTGGTGAGAAGATGCACGAACTGATGATTTCTGAAGAGGAATGCCATCACACCGTCCGTCGTGGCAACTTCTTCGCGATCCGCGCCATGCTTCCGGAACTGCAGCCAGCAACCGATGCGAAACCAGCCGGTTTGACGAAGGAATTCAGTTCCGAAGACACTGTGATCGGGTTTGAAGAAACCATTGAATTGCTGCGTCGCCACAACCTGTTGATGGGGCAAAGTGAAGCTACCGATGGCATCGAACTCTTCGAAGCCGCGGCAGGAAAACGTGCGGCATAACGACCCGGCTGTGAATTGTTTTGACTGCTGAAGAAGACGGGAACTGGAGTTGACTGTGAAACGCCTGAAAGTCATGACGATCGTGGGCACTCGTCCGGAGATCATCAAACTGTCGCGCGTGATCGCGGAACTCGATCAACACGTCGATCATGTGCTGGTGCATTCCGGGCAGAACTATGACTATGAACTGAATCAGGTCTTCTTCGATCAACTCCAGATCCGACCTCCAGACCGTTTTCTGAATGCCGTAGGAGAAACTCCTGCGGAGACGATTGGTAAGGTCATCGCGCTGGCAGATGTTGCGATGGCGGAAGAGCGTCCCGACGCGACGCTTTTTTATGGTGACACGAATACCTGCCTGGCAGCGATCTCGGCCAAGCGGCGCAAGATTCCTGTCTTCCATATGGAAGCGGGAAATCGCTGTTTTGATGACCGTGTTCCGGAAGAGATTAATCGTCGAATCCTGGACCATATCAGCGACATCAACCTTCCGCTGACCGAACATGCTCGCCGCTATCTGCTCGCGGAAGGGATCCGGCCGGAAACGATCATCAAGTCCGGTTCCTGCATGGAAGAGGTTCTGGATTACTATCGGCCGGGGATTGAAAGCTCACGTATCCTGGAAGAACTGGGGCTGACCGAACGTGGATATTTTGTTGTCAGCACGCATCGTGAAGAAAACGTCGATTCTCCAGAACTGCTGACAACGCTGCTCAATACATTGGACACCCTCGTCGAACGCTACAACCTGCCGATCATCGTCTCGGTTCATCCACGCACTCGAAAAAGACTGGCGGCGCTGGGGCGTGAACTGGATGAATCCGGCAAGGGGCAGATTCGAGCATCCAAGCCATTCGGCTTTCTGGACTACGTCAAACTGCAGACGCACGCGTTCTGTGTTCTGTCTGACAGCGGGACGATTTCTGAAGAGTCGTCGCTGCTCAACTTCCCGGCGGTCAATCTGCGACAGGCCCACGAACGTCCTGAAGCGATGGATGTGGGGACGCTGATCATGAGCGGGCTTGAGCCTGATCGTGTCATTCAATCCGTCGACATCGTGACATCGCAGTTCGACAAGGACCGACGTGTCATGCGAGTGGTTCAGGACTACGAAGGGGGCCCGGTGTCGAAGAAGATGGTACGGATCATCCTGAGCTACACCGACTACATCAATCGCACGGTCTGGAGAAAGTAACGCCATGCGTGTCTTGATCCTTTCACAATATTATTCGCCGGAACCGGTAGAGAAGGTTCATGACCTGGCCAGCGGTCTGGTGCGTAGCGGGCACGAAGTCGAAGTTCTGACCGGCTTTCCCTGTTATCCGCATGGCAAGATCTATCGCGGTTTTCGGCAGCGATTGATAACGCGTGAAGAGATGGACGGGGTCACCGTTCGCCGGATTCCTCAGCTTCCGGACCATAGCCGGTCGGTCATTCGCCGCATTTTGTATTACATCTCGTTCGCGATGAGTGCGATGTTGATCGGGCCGTTTGCCCTGCGGCGCCCGGATGTCATCGTCGTCTACCAGGCGGCACTCCCTGTGGGAATCGCCGGTTGGTGGATCAGCCGATTGCGTGGTGCTCGACTCGTTCTGGACGTCGTTGATCTCTGGCCGGAAAGTGTGACTGCCAGCGGCTTGTTGAATCGTCCATGGATCATCTCCACGATCAGGCGTGTCGCGAAGTTCATTTATGGTGCGGCCTCACATGTGAATGTTGTGACGGAAGGGTTTCGACAGAACCTGATGAAAATGGGTGTCCCCGAAGAAAAGCTGTCTGTCATCGAGAACTGGATGCCGACGGCCACCTACGCATTGGCTCAACCTGACGAAGAGTTTGCCCGCCAGTTCGATCTGGTTGGCAAATTCGTCGTGATGTATGCCGGTAACATGGGAGCATCTCAGGACATGCACACAGTTCTGGATGCTGCTCGGCACCTTCGTAACGAAGCGGACATTCGGTTTGTGTTGGTTGGCGGTGGCACTCAATATGACGAACTCGTCGCACGAGTCCGGAACGAAGGGCTGATCAACGTAGTCCTGCCGGGCCGGTTCCCGCCCGAAAAAATGCCTGGAATGTACGCTTTCGCGAGTGTTCTGCTGGTCCATTTGAAGCCTGACAGCTTGTCGGACGTCAGCATTCCGTCGAAGACGTTTGCCTACATGGCCAGCGGTCGCCCGGTCCTGATGGCGGTGCGCGGGGACGGAGCTACGTTTATCGAAAAGAATGAATTTGGAATTACTGCCGAACCTTCGAATGCCACGAGTCTGGCCGCTGCGGTCGTCAAACTGCGCGATATGCCATCAGCGGTTCGCGAGGAATTCGGAGTCAATGGTCGCCGGGCGTTCGACCAGCGCTATTGTTCTCAGGTGCAGATTGGTCGATTCGAGCGGTTGCTCGAACAGACCGCAGGCCCGAATCGCTCAGGAGTCACATCATATGCCATCCGAGCCGGACAATAGTCGCACCGTCGACATTCTTCCGTTTCGACGAAACGTCCTTCCTGCGGACGTCCTTGTCACAGGGGCCAGCGGGTTCCTGGGCCGGGAGATCGTTCGCCAATTCAGTGACGCTGGCATGACGGTCCGGGGTCTGGCTCGCTCATGGCCTGCTGAAAACGCTCCTGCCAACGTCGACCGTCAGACGGGTGATATCACAGAGCCTGGCAGCATCGTCAGCGCTGTTGAGGGAGTCCGAACGGTCGTCCACTGTGCGGGGCTGGCGCATCAGTTCGGCAAGAGTACGGCCAATGCGGACGCATTTCAGCGAGTTAATGTTCAGGGAACCGAATCCGTTTTGCGAGCGGCGGCCAAGGGGGGCGTTGAACATGTTGTCCTGGTCAGTTCCGTCTCAGTTTACGGTGGGGGGACGCAACCAACGACCGAATCAGCCCCTTGTCGACCGACAGAACCCTATGGCATCAGCAAGTATCAAGCAGAGTGTGTCGCGACTGAGATCGCGCAGAACGCAGGGATCCGGCTGACGATTCTGCGGATGGCGACCATCTTTGGTGAAGGAGATCCCGGCAATATCGCTCGCTTGATGCGATCGATTGATGCCGGACGATTCGTCTGGATCGGTTCTGGAACGAATCGTAAGAGTTTGATCTATCGGAGTGACGCGGCTCGGGCGTGTGTTCTGGCGGCAACGAACCAGCCGACGAGCAGATCGAATGGTAATACCTACAACATTTCGCTTCTGGCAGTGACTGTGGCACGGATTGTTGAGTCAATCTCAATTGGTCTTGGCCGCACTACACCTCGCTGGTACATTCCCGCGCCGCTTGTCCGGACCGTAGGGGGTGGGTTGACGATCTGTATGGCAGGTAGAGGCCCCCTCGCACGGCTGAATCGCACCCTCGGAAAGTGGCTGTCTGACGACATTTATCCTGGGGAGCAATTCGAACGGGACTACCAGTTCCACCCCGAATTCACGGTGGAAGAGGGATTATGGAGAGCGGCAGCGTGGTATCGACATTCCAAAGCGGCGTGAAACGTGCTCTAGATCTGATGATTGCACTAACGGCCCTGCTCATCCTGGCAGTACCGATGCTGGTGATTGCGCTCATCGTCCGCAGTACCTCAACCGGCCCGACTCTTTACTGGTCACGCCGCGTCGGTCGCAATAACAAGATCTTTCTGATGCCAAAGTTTCGCAGCATGCGGACTGACACGCCGCAACTGGCCACCCATCTGCTGACAGATTCTGACAAATGGATTACCCCTGTCGGCCGGTTCCTGCGAGTCACCAGTCTGGATGAAATGCCTCAACTCTACAACATCCTGAGTGCCGATATGAGTTTCGTGGGGCCTCGTCCGGCACTGTTCAATCAAGACGACCTGATTGATTTGCGTACTGGGTGTGGAGTCAGTCAGATTCCGCCCGGACTCACCGGGTGGGCACAAATCAACGGCCGTGATGAATTGAGCATCCCCGATAAAGTACGACTCGATGAATACTATATGCATCATCAGTCGCTGGTATTTGACCTGAAGATCCTGCTCCTGACGTTTGTCAAAGTCTTGCGGCGCGACGGAATCGCGCAGGCAGGTCAGGAAAAGGTTCGCAAAGCCGCCTGACGCGATCCAACAGATCATTCAAGACAACCCACGGGAATCTCTCTTGAGCCACGCGATGAATCGGAACAGTTCCTCAACGAATCATGCACTGCTGGCAACCTGCTGGTTAGCGGCGGGAGTGATCGTTTCCGGGCTGTTCTGGACAGGGCAACTGATGCCGATGCGCCTGACAATTTGTGTCCTGGCTGCCCTTTCTGTGTTTGGCATCGCATCGCTGCAGATTACCGCATTGTCGATCATGACGCGGTTGTATGTCCTGCTGTACGTTCTCCCATTCAGCGCGAATATGGGATACCTGTTTGATCGGAACTTTGTCTGGTGGCAGACCCCCACCAATGTTCTCCTTTGCCAGAATCACACGCTGATCAACGAAATGCTTACGATGGTTCTGGTTGGCCTGTGTGGCCTGATGACCGGGATTGAATGGGCCGCGATCTCGGCCTGTCATCGGCTTCAAACAATCCGGAAGCCCGCGACCGACATTCCAGGCAACCAGACCGTGATGTCGCTGCCGATCTATGTCATTTTGCTCTCCGTTGCTTACGTTTGCTCATGGCTTTATGCTCCGGCAGCAAGCATCTTCACGGCAGCCTATGCGTCTGCGGACGCGGGGCACGGGATGTATAAAGATGTCGAGATGAACTCGTCCTATCTCATCTCTTATCTGCTGTTGATGCTGTTGATTGTGGATGCAGAACGTGAAGCGCCGCGAAGTTCGCGTCGAATGCTGAAACTAGTGTCGACAATGTCGGTTACGGCTTACATTGTTGTCGTCCTGCAGTTGTTGCGTGGCGACCGTGAATGTGCGGGTCTGCTGGCGGCACTCGTGATGCTGTACATCACCAGCCCGTCGATGGAGGCGGCACGTGGTCGAATCCAGCGTGGTCTGGTTCAATTTTCCAGAACTCTCAAGATCTTCGTCCCGCTGGCAGTCTGTGTGGCGGCATTTATTGCCATGGGTTCGCTGCGTCATTCTGCCAGTCAGAAGTCTGCCGAATTCTCGGGGGTCTGGAATACTCTCGTTGAAGGAGCGACACAGAACACCTGGACCGCTGTGGCATTGAACAACCTCGGTCTGTGTGCGGACTACAACTACAAGACGATTACGTATCTGTATGGACAGACATACGTCGACTATTTTCTGTCGTTTCCCCCCGGTGCGATCACGGTGGCACTCGGGTACGAACGTCCGATGGAGTCGAACGAGTCAAATCCGTCGATGTGGTATCACGGTTTGATTGCCGCAGGTGGCATGCATCCTGCCGTCGTTCCGTTCCGCAATTTCGGGATCTGGGGGGTGTTGATCATCCTGATTCTGGAAGGCGCGTTCATCTGCTTCTGTGAAACGTACAACGAAACCGGAACGCTGGCATCGCGATTACTTTACGGATCGATCGCCACTTCGTGCATGCTCTGGTACTGGTACGGGGATATGAATTTTATCCGGACCGTGATGATGTGGGCGATTGTGTACGTAATCCACATCTTCACAGCACATCGCCCCTTCCGAGGCTACGAACGACCGCGCGTACGACCCGCATCCGGTCAGTCCTCCAGACCAACGATTAGTCAGTCGCAGAAAAAGCCAGTCACAGCCCTGACGTGAATAAGAACATGCATCCGAAGGCAATCGTATTTGAGACGCCCGAGTTGAAAGGAATCAGATGGCAGCAACAGGCGATTTGACCAGCGCGAACTATTGGGAAAAGGAATGGGCGGCGACCGGTGCTGGTCGTGATCGTCTGGCACCATTGCGTGCGGTCTCTCAATGGAAATTCAATCGCATGGTTCGGCACTTGCTCGATGCCGCACCCAGCGCACAGGCCGAAGTCCTCGAGTTGGGTTGTGCCCCGGGAAGCATGCTGCAGCGGATTCACCGCTTGCTTCCGCGATTGCGACTGAGCGGGATCGACTATGCCGAGGAAGGTGCGAAAACGACAGCGGCGATCCTGGGCAGTCTGGGCCTTCCCAGGAATGTGCACGTCGGTGATGTGCGCACACTCGATCTACCGACGAAGTTCGATCTGGTCACTTCGTTCGGTCTCATTGAGCATTTCGACGACCCTGCCGAAATTATCCGCTGCCATGGCCGGTTCTGTCGTCCCGGAGGAACGGTCGCGATCACTGTTCCGAATTTTACATCTCCCGTTGTGAAATTCTTTTCCAGCCGATTCTGCGCCGACAACCTGGCGATTCACAATCTGCAAATCATGAATCTGGCCGCACTTAAAGCCGCGATGGAGGCAGCCGGACTTCAAGATGTGCGAGTGGGTGGCGATGGCGGAACACAGATGCACCTGGTGATTTCGCGTCAAGACATTTTGTCACGCGCCTTCGCTACGGCGGGTCGAGTCTGGAACGCGGGTGCCGTGCTGGTTCCACCTCAATTGGGATGGAATTCGTACCTCTGGGCCATCGGCAAAAAGGTGGGATGACAAGAGTCGAACTGTGCCTGAAATGAAAGTCACGACGGGGCACGACGTTCTCTGGAATCGCATGAATTAGAGGCATCGTTATGTGTGGCATTGTGGGATGTACCGAGACCTTGGCCGAACTGACGTTGGCACGCGACAGCATGCGCCATCGCGGACCGGACGATGCCGGGCTGACCTGGGGCTCGATCGGCGAACATGATGTCGGGCTGGCTCAGCGCCGACTGGCCATCATCGACTGCTCCCCGGCAGGTCACCAGCCGATGGCCGATTCCCAGCAGGAAATGACGATCGTCTTCAATGGTGAGATCTACAATTTTCTCGAACTGCGTCGTGAACTCGAATCACTCGGACATCACTTTCGCAGCCGTTCTGATACAGAAGTCCTGTTGGCCGCCTATCGCCAATGGGGCGAGGAATGTCCGAAACGTCTCAATGGGATGTTCGCGTTCTGCATCTATGACACGCAACGCCAAAAGCTGTTCCTGGCCCGCGATCGCGCAGGCGAGAAGCCGTTATTTTATCGGCATGCAAACGGCCGGCTGATCTTCGCTTCCGAAGTAAAGGCGCTGCTGCAGCTACCTGGAGTTTCACGACGCCTGAACTACGAGGCACTCGAATTCTATCTCGCCTATGGTTACGTCCCGGGCGACATGTGCATGCTGCAGGAAATCAAAAAGCTTCCGCAGGGTCATGCGATGCTGTATGACCTGACTAAGGATGATCTGCGAATCTGGCGGTACTGGCAGCTTCCTGAACATCACGCTGACCCCAACGTCAACGATGACGAACTGGTCGATGAACTCGAATCGCTGCTGGAAGACAGCGTCCGGCGACAACTGGTCGCCGATGTCCCCGTAGGTGTCCTGCTGAGCGGGGGCCTCGATTCCAGCCTCGTGACAGCAATGGTTGCCCGCGCTTCCTCGAAGCCCGTCAAGACGTTTACAGTCACGTTCCCCGGACACGGATCGTTCGACGAATCGCCGTTCGCACGACAGGTCGCCAACCACTTCGGAACCGAACACATCGAGTTGGTGGGAGAAAGCGCGTCGGTTGATCTACTGCCGATGCTGGCCCAGCAGTTCGATGAACCCCTGGCGGATCATTCAATGATCCCCACGTACCTCGTTTCAAAAATGATCCGCGAACACGCGACTGTCGCGCTCGGTGGCGATGGCGGTGATGAGTTGTTTGGTGGTTACTTCCAGCATTCCTGGATTCAGCAACTGGAGCAGCGCCGACGATTTGTCCCGCAGTTCCTGTTTGATCTGCTGCGCAATCCTGCTCAACATCTGATTCCGACCGGGATGCGCGGCCGGAATTATCTGCTCGCCTTGTTGCAGAACGTTCCTGACGGGATCGCTCAGTTCAACCTGTATTTCGACGCCGCAACCCGGCGCGAATTGCTCACTCCTTCGGCTGCTCCATCCCGCTCAACCCCCGAACGATTCAAAGTCGATCTGGCGTCGCGATTCGACTCCACGCTGCTCAAGGCGACGGGTGTCGACTTCATGACGTACCTGGTGGACGACATTCTTGTGAAGGTTGATCGATCGAGCATGCTGGCCTCGCTGGAAGTGCGAGCCCCCTTTCTGGACCATCGCCTGATCGACTTCGCATTTGGCCGGGTACCTGATCGTCTGAAGGCCACAGCGAACGAACGGAAAATTCTGCCGAGAAAACTGGGGGCGAAACTGCTGCCAGCCAGTCTCGATCTGCGACGCAAACAAGGCTTCTCGATGCCCCTGGACGCCTGGTTCAAGGGGGGCTGGGGCGATTTTGTTGGTGATGTTCTGCGAGATGCCGATTCTCGACTCTTCTCGCAGAAGGCGATTCAGTCGCTGCTCGAAGGACAACGTAAGGGCCGGAACAATACCAGTCGAATTTTCTCGCTGACAATCTTTGAACTCTGGCGTCGGCACTACGGCGTCGAAATCTGACAACTTGAAACTGACCAACCACGAACGTGGCCGACTTACATTCGGAATTCCTTCATGCACGTTGTCCTGGCCAATTTAACAAACGGAGGCCTCAGTGGCGGAAGCCGCAAGTACCTGGAAGTGCTTGCCCCGATGCTCGCTCGCCACCCGGCAATTTCGCGTCTGGACCTGTTCGTTCCACCTCAAGCGGTCGAAGCTCTGCACAAGAGTACGCGTCTGGAATGGGAATCATGGTTGCACAATGATGTCTCACGCGGCTTTCGAGGGCTGCGTCGGGAAATCCTGAAGCGTCGTCCTGACGTGGTTTTTATCCCCTCCGCACGCTGGATCCATTGTGGATCAGCCCCCGTAGTCGCGATGGTACGCAACATGGAACCGCTGGCGGTCCCGTTCGCCGGCAATCCCTGGCTGGAAACGCTAAGAACCCTCGCTCGTCGCTGGGTCGCCAAACGTGCCTGTCGGAAGGCTGACCGGATTATCGCGGTTTCGAATTTTGTCCGGGATTTCCTGGTAGATACGTGGAAGCTGCCAACCGAAAAGATCGCTACCGTCTATCACGGGATCGAACTACCGAAGGGCGATGACGACACATGTCGCCCGCACGGACTTCTCGACCACAAGCACCGATTTCTGTTTACCGCAGGATCAGTCCGCCCGTATCGCGGACTGGAAGATGCCGTCGGTGCGATGCCGCAGATCTTGAACAGTCGCAGTGACCTGTCGCTTGTGATCGGGGGCGAGACCGAACCTGCTATGCAGCCGTACCGCATTCGATTGCAGCGTCAGGCCGAAGAACTCGGTTGCGCCGATCGCATCCACTGGGTCGGCAAGTTGTCGCAAACCGAAATGGCCTGGTGCTTCCGTCAGTGCGAAGCCTTCCTGATGACCAGCCGGGTTGAAGCGTGTCCCAACACGGTCCTGGAAGCGATGTCTCAATCGTGTCTGAGCATTTCAACCAGTAGCGCGCCCATGCCAGAAATGTACGGTGAGACCGCCTTCCTGTATCGCGCCGGCAACAGTGAAGAACTGGCCCGCCAGGTCGACGCCGCCTTGGGCCTGGATGTCGCCCAGCGCTACAGTCAACAATCCGCTGCCCGCCGCAGAGCCGCTGAGTTCTCGTGGCAGCGCACGATGGAGGAAACTGTTCAACAACTATTGCTGACGGCCGGGCGAACGGAACGCTTGCGCGCTGCGGCCTGACTCGCTCGTGCGCCTCGGCACATGACGTTTGAAAAAGAACGATCGAATCCAACCACGCGTTTGCGTGCTACCTAACTCCTGTAGACCGCCAGCGGACTGCGTTGTCTGCCGCCAAAAAAACCAGTCGTTCCCGTAATTGTGAAGTTTGGTCCCATGACACCGAATCCTGCAGACGAAAACAGTCGACTTCGCCAGGCGTGTGCTGAAGCAAAAACGTTGCTAGACGGCGCTGATAAAAAGCTTCGCAAGATTCTCGACGACGAGCCGATCATCCTGGAAACGCCACTGGAGGCATCGAACGCGATGGAACTCACGGCCCAGGCGATCGCTGCAGCACGTCGAATTCTTTCAATGGTCAGCCGTTCAGAAAAGCCCGTCGCGACTTTGCCCAGTGGCGGCAGTGATGGCCCGACTCGGCAACAGGGGCAATTCCTCGCTTTCATTCGCGAATACATGATGCGGAACAAAGCTGGACAGGCACCGAGTCACGCAGACCTGCAGCGGTTTTTCAACCTGACACCACCCTCAGTGAACTCGATGCTCATCCGACTCGAACAGCGGGGGTTCATCCGCCGTGAACCGGGCAAGGCACGCGCGATTGAGATTGTCATCGATTCCGAATTGATTCCGCCCCTCGAAGGCCTCTTCAAATTCTGATCACGCCAGACATCGCCGCCGCGGGACAGGTCTATTTGTCCGACATTGAACTTCTGGATGAAATTCGAGGCAACTTCATTCGGGGTCGAAGATCAATGTCTTCCGTCTACCCAGATTGGCGAGTTTCGCTCGCAAACCTGGGCCAAACGGCGTATTTCCGTCGGAGTAGAAGACGACAAGAGTCAATCCCTCTGGTCAGTACGCGGCGATGCCTCGTGTCGTTTGTTGTGTCGATAGCGCGCGCTGTCAGCTCACTTACTTCATGAGGCCGGACAGCGGTTTTGCCGACTTCGGGCTGGCGGCGTTGAAGTCTTCTCCGACGAGTTTTGCCAGTGATGCGGCGATCTGGCTGAGTGTTGCTTCCGTCTCTTTTCGGACGCCGAGTGCCGGGATGTCTGGGCCAAGAGCGGCGGACCAGATGTATTCGGCACCTTCCACTTTTGCACCGTGGTCTGTCCAGTCGCGAATCGTTCCACCGCGACCGTGGTCGGGGGCGATTACGATGGAGGTCTTCCCTTTGTATTCTGGCATCGATTGCAGCAAGTCCCAGAGTCGGCGGAGGAAATCGTCGGCTCGATGTGCCGCGTTCAGGTATCGGTCGTAACGTCGACCGTGCCCCCATTCATCGGTTTCACCCAGGCCGATAAAGAGAACGCGTGGCTTCTTTCGAATCAGGTATTCCCGGGCCGCCTGAATCGTGATGGCATCGATCTGGTTATTAGGCCACAGGACGACTGTATCAGCAATCATGTCGTTCAAAAGCAGTTGCCTGTCCGACAGGTCATTGCCTGGAATCGGCGTAATACCTGCATGAACATAAATCTTGGCTCGCGCTTCGTTCAGGATAAACGGGAAGACATCCCATGTAGCGATTCCGGCCACCTTCCCTTCAAATCCTGGTCGACCGTTCAGGAATTCGAGGACTGTGACATTGGGGTTCGGAAATTTTCCATTGGAGGCAATTCGCTCGTCATCGGGAAATCCGCAGAACATTTCGCTGTAGCCGGGATAAGAAAACTTGTGCTTGTTCTGAATCCTGGCGGGCGAATCCTGTGACTGGTCGCCAAAAATCTGCCCCTGTTTGGCAATCACCGTCCAGACAAACGGCAACAACACTTCCCGGCGTTCCTGTTCCGTCTCACGCAGAAACCGTTTTTTGACTCCCTCGATATCGGTAACTCCGGCGTCTTTACTGATGTAAAGTTCCTGTGCCCCGCCGAAGAATTCCTGCCAGCGGAATCCGTCCCAAGTGATATAGATAACGTTGCTATCCGATCGGCCCGGCGGATCGGCGGCAATCAGTCGTGAACGCATTCCCGCGATCAGGCAAACGACAATACCAATTCCAACAAACCACCGCCGCATGGATGATCTCCGCCAAGAGGAACAACATCTGACTGGATCATTCTGGACAATCGGACGTGATTGCTCAATCGTGAAGAATTGGAGAACGACGCGTTTCTTGTCCGGCGGGCATAAACCAAGGAATGAGCATAATCCCAAAACGGGTTTAAGAACCCTGTTGAAATGCGGAAATGGTCTTCGCGCAGATTGACAATTAAGAATAATTCACCGGTTGCTGGTTTTCGTGCGTAAGGGAAGTCGAATACGGTTCTTGCGCCGTTTGTTGAATTGGGGAGCGTTGGTCATGGATTCAGACCTGAAGCTGCAGGAACGATCATCGGGTTGGTGGCGTGAAAGGGAACTGTGGCTGCTGCTATTGCTGCTCTGCGGAATGTATCTCACCAATCTGGATGGGATTACGATCCGTGGCGAAGAATCTCGCCGTGGTCGCATTGCCTGGGAGATGTTGCACAGCGGGAACTGGTACGTCCCAACCATGCAGGACCGTCCAGTCTTCTTCCGACCTCCACTTCAGAATTGCTTGATCGCAACCGTGGCGACTGTCCATGGCGAAGTGGATGCCTGGTCACTGCGAATTCCCAGCGTGATTGCCGTTCTGCTGACCGTGATCGTGATTTATGGTTACGGGAGAAGTTTTCTATCACGGCTGGGGGCCTTCGCCGCAGCCCTCGGATTCGCTTCCATGGGTCAGGTGCTTGAGCTTGGCCGACTGGGCGAGACGGAAGCGGTCTTCACGCTGTTTGTCGCCGGCAGCCTGTTAACCTGGCGCTGGTGCTGGAATGCCGGGGCATCACCATGGGTGATGTGGACCAGCAGCTATGCTCTCGCTGCCGCCGCGACATTGACCAAGGGTCCGCAAGCCCCGATGTACTTTGTCGGTGGAGTCTGGTTGTTCTTGATCGTAACCCGCCGCTGGAAGCTGTTGCTGACATTGCCACATCTGGCAGGGATCGGTGTGGCACTCAGCGTCCTGTCTCTGTGGCAGGTCCCCTATGCCATGCAAATGGGGTTGGCGACGTCCTTTAAAGTCTATGTGGGCGACGTGGCGTCGCGGTTTGGTGACATGAAGGCGATGACTGTCATCAAGCACCTGATCTCATTCCCCTTGGAAATCGTGTTTGGGTCACTACTGCCGTGGTCACTGTTAATGCTCTGTTACGCCAATCGCCGATTTCGCGAGGACTTGGGTCGACTGCGGGAAGATGTACTTTTCCTGGCACTCTGTGCCGCGATCAGCTTTCCCTCGGTCTGGATCCCGGCGACTGCAAGCCTGCGATACTACATGCCGATGTTTCCGATTTTTGCCTGCCTGGCCGGAATTGCGGTTGAGCGAATCGCGGCCTATGCACCCGGCTCATTCTGGCCGAATCTGTTTGTCCGCTATCAGAAAACCTTGGCGCTGGTCCCTGTTGGAACAGCCTTGGTCGTGCTGGTTGTCAGTGTCGGTTGGCCGTCGGTCAGTTGGTCGCAAACGGTAACGTTCTCTCTCTGCTACTTCGTGGCATGTGGCATCATCGCCGGAGTAGGCTGGTACGCTGCAGAACGACTGACGCCTCGTAATATCATGATCGGAATGACGACAACCGCCTGCTTCCTTGGTTTGACGTACAGTACTCTGCTGGTCTATGTCCGACAGAAAATCAGTGAAGATGCTCCGGGAGCAATTGTTCAATTGCGACAGCAGTTACCTGCAGACCAACCATTGGTCAGCCTGGGCCCGGCACACCACCTGTTTCTGCTGCTCTACGGTGAACCCGTCAAGCAACTCGCGGTCGATCATCCTGAAGAACTGGATCGAATCGGCACGGATTATTTCTGCTTCTGGGTCTGGTCTCACGGTGTTAAGCCGGCAGAAATCCCGTTCGAATGGGAACAGATTGCAGTGATCTCGTGTGATCGCAATCGGCGTTCCAACCCCGTCGATACGATGATCGTCGGTCGAAGAATCCGGTCAACCCAGGTGGCATCGCGGCCGAATTGAGTGTGGCGAGGCTGAGTTACGAGTTTCTCTATGACTTGGGAAGCACCGCGAACCGCACCTTGTTGACACCCAGTCGAGCCGCAGCCAGCAACAGTGGCTCGACGACGGAATAGGGAATCGTTCGATCAGCACGAATGCGCAGTTCTGTCGCTCCGGGGCCATGCTGTTCAGCGACCATCTGCAATCGGCGTTCAAAGTCTTCGAAGCTGACTTCCTGAGACCCCAGTAAGAGTCGCTGGTCGGTTGCAATCGTGATCACCACACGACTTGCAGATTCCTCTTCGTCGCGTCCCTGCGTAGCAACCGGCAGTTCGACCTGCTCGACCTGCTCGTTGCGAATGAAATGGCTGGCCACCAGAAAAAAGATGATCAGCAGGAACACCACGTCGATCAACGGCGTGATGTTGAACTGCAGACCTCGTTGAACATTCTGGCTGGGAAGACGCATATCAGACTCGTGAGTGAACGAGGGATTTGATGGGAATCAGGTCACCTTGGGATCTCTACGAGCGACAGGAACCCCTTCGGCCGCGTGAGTTCTTCGTTCTTCTCGTTTACGCAACAGGATCGATCGTTTGAAATCAGCAAACACATGTTCAGCGGTCAGCGCCGTCTGAGCGATCAGTTCATCAATGCGATTGCGGAAGAACCCGAAGGCAGAAATCGCCGGGATCGCCACGATCAGGCCGAAGAGGGTTGTCACCAGCGCTTTGTAGATCCCAGGAGCCAGTTCGCTCACTTGCGGATTGGCTTTGCGTTCAAATTCCATAAAGGCCAGGATCATCCCCCAGACGGTTCCCATCAGCCCCAGCATGGGGGCGACCGTGCTGATAATCGACAGATATTCGATCTTGCGCATCAGGCGCGCCGATTGTTCAGCGGCAGCGTCTTCCATCGCCTTCTCCACCGCAGAATAGCCCAGTTCCACTTCCGAGATTCCGGCCCCCAGCAGATATCCCAACAGGCTGGAACTGGCTCGGCAACGCTCTTCCGCAACTTTGAATTGACCCGCGACAATCAGACGTTCGATATCTTCGGCCATCCCCCGAGGCATCAGAGTGCCGCGACGAATGGTCAACAAGTGTTCAAAAATCAAAGCGAGCATGACCAGACTTAACGCGACGATGACATATCCGATCGCCCCCCCATCTTTGAACATCTGCCCGATATCTACGACAGGTGCGGCAGGTCGATCTGCCGCAGGTTGCGCGGGATTAGCGGCTCGGACCGGCAATGCCCACCATAAACTGACAACAACTGTCATGACGAACATCAGAATTCGGTAATGATTTCGTAACATCGATCGGCTTCCTCCTTATGCCGCCACCGCGTCGTTATTGATCAGAATCCTTGCGGTTCGCTGGTTGGCCGTTACCACTCTGGCCAGTCTCGCCCTTCAGCATTTTCCATTTTTCTTCGGCTTTGCCTGCAACCGGTGTGTCAGGGAAGCGGAAAACAACTTCGCTGTACAAATTGGTGGCCTGCGCGCGGTCTCCAAATGATTCCACCATTTCAGCGGCTTCCAAACAGGCACGAGCCGCCAGATGACGGTCCGAGTCGTAAACCAGAGGGAGCCACAATAACGTGGCCGCAGCTCGTTCAGGCTGTTGCTGCCGCCGAAAGGTCTGTCCTAGAACATAGTAACCACCCGCTCGCAGTTCTTCGGGAAGATCATCAATCGCTGATTCCCATCGCAGCAACTCAGATGGAGTGGCAGTTCCACTTACAGAACGGACTCGCCACAACTGCATTTGCGCCAACCGCTGTAGACGGATGTTCGATTCGCGAGCCAGCCGACGCAGGACCGTTTCCGCCTGATCATTAGATTCACGATCGAAGAGGAGATGGCTGGCACCGATCAACTGAGCAACCAATGACTTTTCTGTGATCCAGGCACGAGCTTCGAATATCACTTTGGCATCCGACGACTGATCGGTCCATGCCAATGGAGCCAGGCCGAAATGCATTGTTTCTGGATCCGATTCCACGATCGCCAGAAAGTTCGGTGCGGCTGCCAGGTAATCTCCATTCCACAGGGCACACCGAACCAGATCGGCTAGTATTAATCGTCGGACCCACGCTCGGTCTTCTTCCTTGAGGGCTTGGGTTAACTCGGGCTTTGCTCGAGCCACATCACCTTTTGCCAGCCATTGCCGCCCCTTTTCATGGTGAGCGGTGTAGGCCGTTTGAACTTCAATGACATCCTGCCGAGGGTACCGGCGCGACTGTTCACCCGCTCGTACGATGACCGTCACTTCGCGACCCGTATAGTCATCGACGATGCCAGAAATTGGAAAGCGGCTTCCTCCGGGTTGCTGCAGGATCACTCGATCCTGAGCGAACGCTGAAACACTTCCCAGCAACATCTGCGTGATCAGCGCAAGACCCCACGTACGACAACAGCCCGCCACCGGGACCGATTGATCGCAGTTCATCTTCCGGTGATTGTGAGTGGTCAACAATTGGCAAACGGTCCGTCACTGAGATTTGAATCGGGTCACATCGTGATAACGGTAGGTCCCACCATTCTGGCGGGCGAGCTTTCGCAGGAAATTCCCATTGTCGTTGGCAGGAGGTAATTCCGGTCCCTGACCAAATTCAATCGCATGAATCCGGATCTTTCCACGATTCATGGTCTTGATCCGATCCAGATCCTTAGGCCAGAGCGGGGGCTCAAGTGCATCCGTCAGGAAGAAGATGACATCGGGATTTAATTGCATCGCCATTTCAAGTGGCGGAAGGTGATCAGTCCCAGAGCCCGACGAAATCCCTGAAATCTTCTGGCGAGCGAGCGTCTTGTTAAGATCCGTCGCCATGGCAAGCGTCGGCCGGGTTTCTTCTCGCAGCTTGATAACGTGCGGTTTATCATCGTAGAAAATGATCAGGAATTGTTGTCGTTCGTCCAGCGCCTGAAGACTGCTCATCAGGGCATTCTTCGCAACCTGCATGGCATTATTGCCACCCATGCTTCCTGAAGCATCGATGACGAAGACGACTTTCATCCCTTCATCGCGTGCCCCCATGAATGCGGCGCCCGGTCGCCCGCCAGGTGTCCCAGTGGCCGGTCGAACATTACCCGTCGACTTCACTGGCACTCCCGTATCGGCAGCTCCCGTTCCGTTCGGCAGATTGACCCCGACACCGATTTGCGGCAGGGCATCGATCTTGGGAAGAGTCACTTCTGCGGGAGGAGCATCAGACGTGGCCTGCGTCGGGGCAAACGACTCGTTCGGCGCGGGATCGACTGCAACATCCGTCTGTTCGGCCTCGTTTGGCTCATCAGTCATCTGCGAATCAACACGATCACCTTCACGTTCAACAAAAATCCCGACTTCGCGCGTCGGCTCATCCGAGAAGCCAACGGGAGCCTGCTGGCAACTGCGCATGGTTGTTGAAAAGATCACCAGCAGACACACGTGGGCCACCATCGAAAGAATGCAGGGCATGGCGATGCTGTGCGGCATCCAGTCAGGAAGCTGGAACCGGTTTTTCGGCGTCATTTTGAGAGAAGTCATAGATACCTCCCGCGACCGACCACCCTGTGTGGATTCGATTATAGACAGATTCACCACGGGGATGGTGCATCGCAATCACTCTGCGGGTCGGCTTTCCCTGCGCGAACTCTATGCCTGACAGGGAATTCCGTCAATTCCAGCGTCGGAATGGCTTACCGCCGAAGCTCCATTTAAATCATTGAGAAAAGGGTGGGTGGCAGATTCCGCCGATCAAGACTGGTTTGGACCGACTCGAATCAGTCTACGTAATCATCAAGGTCCGTCTCATCTTGCGTGACCGGACTGCCGATAAATCCACTGTCAATCCTGACTCGACTCCTGTCTTCAACAGACTTAGACACCAAGTCTGATCGAAAGATGACGCAGCAACCGCGTCTCGTCCACCCGCAGGTGGACGGAGTTCTGGCAGTTCAGATTTGGCATTTCGGGGCGATCGGACCACCCCTCATCCGTGAATTCGCGGATGAGGGGTGCGTCATTTCATGGTTTCACCCGATCGGCCGAAACGTATCCAAAACCTGCTACCACCTTGTCTGGCCGAAATCGACCGGTATAGTGTAAGGGAGTTCCGGTGTCCCCGCTGTCGTGCGGACACCTCGCTGTTTTGGTCTGTTCCAAGGAGAGAGCCTCGATGAAGAAGTCCCTGATGGCGTGTGTCGCGCTGGTCGTTGCGTCGGTTGGCCTGGCAAGCGCTGCGGAAAAGGTCGTATCGGGTTTGGAAAAGGGTGCAAAGGTCCCCGCGTTCTACGTGAAGGACGTGACCGGACCCAACAAGGATGGCGAAGAACTCTGTTATCGCTGCCGTTACGGGAATCAGCCCGTAGTAACAATTTTCGCCAAGGAAATGACTGACGAAGTCGCTGCCTTGACGAAGGAACTGGATGCTGTCGTCGCGAAGAACCGCGATCAGAAGATGGCAGGCTTTGTGGTTATCCTCGCCAGCGATCAAGCCAAGGCTGCGACCACACTGGAAAAGGTCGCCAAAGACAAGAAGATCGAACAACTGCCACTGACCACCTTCAAGGGAACCGCCGGCCCCAAGGGATACAAGATCAATGACAAGGCCGATGTTACCGTCATGTTTTGGGTCGAAGGTACCGTCAAGGTCAGCGAAGGCTTCAACAAGGGCGAATTGAATTCTGCAGCGATTTCCAAGCTCGTTGGCGAAACGAAGTCGATCCTCGAGTAGTCCAAACTGGCTCTGTCCCTGTGATCGCGATCGAATCGCTCATGATCGTGATTCTCAAGGTTTAGCCTCAACGTCAACACCCTGCGTTTCGATGGAAACGTGGGGTGTTCGTGTTACGTCATTCTGGTTCTTGGTGCTTGGTGCTTGGTGCCGGGGACAAATTGACCGTGACACGGTTCTTGTCATGCTCGCAAATCGTTGACGCTTTATCATCCGGTCAGTAGTATCACCGCGATTGTCATATTTTTTGAACTGACAGACGACACCCATGAAGCTCTCTCGCAAGTCCGATTACGCCCTGCGCGCCTTGATGATGCTGGTAGAACGATTCGGCAAGGGCCCGGTTTCGATCCGCGAGTTGGCCGAGAAAAACGATATTCCGCGTGGTTTTCTCGAGCACATCATGCTCGACCTCAAATCTCAGGGGATCGTCAACAGTATCGCAGGCCGGATTGGCGGATTCGTTCTCGCGAGGTCTCCTGCCGAGATTACCATGGGTCAGATCGTTCGTCATTTCGACGGATTGCTCGCTCCGATCGGATGTGTCTCCGTTTCCAGCCACGAATCCTGTTCTCAGGAAGCGATCTGTCGCTTCCGCCGTGTGCTGCTCGACATTCGTAACTATACAGCTCAAAAGATGGATGCCGCGACACTGGAACAGGTCTATGGATCAGCGCCGGTGACTCAAGAGGAAGTCTTCTCGAGCGTCTTTATCGGTGGCGACGGGATTTGATTCCTCATTCGTATTTCCCGTAATCGCGATCACATTCACCACTGCGCTGCACGACGAATCTCAAGCGTATTGATCGCCCCTTCGTTACTCAACAACCCATTCAAGCCCGGGCGCTGCAAGACATCATTGACGTTCATCATTTCGCCGTCAACGACCACCTGGTTTGACATCAGCCGCACTCCATGACTGTAGTCGACATACCAGTCGACATGTCCCACATAGAGTGGCTGAATCGGAATCGCGTCCGCCTGGTGCCAACCATAAATTGCGACCTTATGCGGCTTCTCCATCAGGCGATTGCTCAGCACGACGTCTTTCTTGATCCCGACCGTCAAGGCTCGTTTCTTTCCTTGAAGCTGAGTCTCGATCAATTCGTGATGTTGATAGAATGTCTGGACAGCGTCACGGTCTTTCGTCAGAGGCTTGGGAGCGAGCCTGTTGGGGGCGGCGGAATAGAGATCGTCTGAGACCTTGGTGGTGATCAGCGACGCTTCACACTTTTCGGCAATCGCCAGAGCACTTTGCGGTGTCATTGGAACTCGAAAGAAATCGTCGTCCGTACCAACGGCCAGATAATCAGGCATAACTCGATAATCTGCGACATGCCTAGTTCCGGTGGCATCCGTCCAGTTCACGCGGATCGTTACCAGTTGCCGTAGAAACGCTGGAATGTTTCCGCTGGTAATCTCTTTCACGATCGCCGCTTCGCGCGCCTGACGTGGCATGGTGAGGATTTGATCTCGAAATTGTCGACCCGCAGGAGCGTTTTCCTGACGTGCCGGAATCGCCAGGATTTGCTCGACGGGTTCTTCGACGATCACCGCGAGCGGAACAACAGGTTCTTTCAGGGGTTGCTGCTGAATCCATTTCGAATAGGTACGAGGCCCCCCAAACGTTCCCCAACGGGTTTCGTCCATAGTCCCCACCGTCAGCCCCTGCAGAAGGCCATTCATCTCACCGACCAGAGCGGTGTGGAGAATCTTTTTGTCGGGATTCGGATGAACGTAAATCTGGAGTTGTCCCGACAATCCGCGGATGGTCTGGAATGGCCCCGAGATGCCATCCGTCAGTTCGATACTTTTGCGAATTTCGATGTCATCCGCTTCGTCGCACGAAACGTACCCCCTTCAGGACCAACAACCTTCTTACCATTCAGCATGACCTCGCGATCATCGTACGCAATAACGATAAGGTGCCGAGTGGTATCACCCCGTAACCAGGCCAGCAGTTTGTCACCATGCTTTTCATCCGAATACGAGTAGTTTGCGTCCAGGAACAGGATTCGTTCAATCGAGGACGGAATCGTGGCGTCCGCAGCAATGTACTCAAGCAAAAAAGCTCCACCGCCACTGTGGCCGGCAAGGACAATACGGTCAGCTTTAAACTCCGCGGCGAGCGAAGAAACCAATTGTCGAATTAACGTTCCTGCATCGGGCCGCTCGGCGCGGAACGCCGGCCAACTGAGGCTGGGAGCCTGGACGATCGCCAGAAGTAAATCCTTGTCCGCAGTCAGATCGCGCCAGCAGCGGATCTGAGCCGCGACGTGCTGAATATCAAACCGAAAGTCCTGACCTGGCGCAGTGGCAGTTCCGAAGGTCTGTTCAATCGTACTTCCATTCGGTGTGGCATAGATCACAAGTGTTCGCTTGTCCGCCTTCGAGATAGCGGGAAGGTTGACCAGGACCTTGATTCCGTTTGTACGCCGTTCCCAGCGAATCCGCTCGGAAAACGGTTCAACCGTCGCAAAGCCGGTGAACTGTTGAGCGTCCGCCATTTGCGTCAACGCACATGTGGCGAACAGGCATGCGTAGAACAACAGCTTCCGCATGACTACGTTCTCCTGGTTGCCATTTCCTTGATACGCTTCGTCGCACTCGCGGAATCCGCGGGAAGGACCACGTCGGAATTCCTGGAATGCCATTCTACAGCGACTGCGGCAACCGTTGAACACACCTACGTAATCCTACGTAATGGATGGCTCGTGCGTCACTGGTTCACTCGCATTAGAATTCATTTCGAGTTGCGCGCGGCATACGGCGAAGAGCTGGTCTTTCTGAATCGGCTTCACGGCAAAGCCATCAAATCCGGAAGTGAGGCATCGGTCGCGGTCGTCATCTGAGGCATGTGCAGTCAATGCAATGATCTTACCTGTGTAACCCTGGCGACGCAGGGTTGCCGTGGCGGTATAGCCATCCATTTCCGGCATCTGGATATCCATCAGGATCAGATCGAACGCCTGTCCGGCGTTGCTGGCAAGCAGTGCGGCGTTGACCGCCAGCAGTCCATTGTCCACCACCTGAACGACAGCGCCCCATTTTTGCAGCAGGAATGCAATCAATTTCTGATTTGCCAAGACATCTTCTGCGAGCAGAATTCTACTTGACAATGTCATTGGCGCTGCTGCCGCGGGACGAACGAGTGTCGATGACGGCACCGTATTTTCAGGTTCCGCCATCACCATCACGGTCTCTGATCCTGCTGCGATCTCCAGCGTGAAGTCGCTTCCCGCCCCAAATGTGCTGCTGGCAGAAATGTCTCCGCCGAGCATCTGAGCTAGACGCTTGGAAATCGAAAGCCCCAGTCCTGTTCCACCAAATCGGCGCGACATTGATGCGTCGGCTTGTGAGAATGGCGTGAAGAGTCGCTCCAGTTGATCAGGCTTGATTCCGATCCCGCTGTCGGCGACCGAAAAGATCTGGCGTTGGGTAACATCGTCATACTTCACGGTGACGTGAATACTGCCGCGTTCGGTAAACTTGATGGCGTTTCCAATCAGGTTGACCAGAATCTGGCGCACGCGAAGCGCATCTGTCGTGACGTGCTTCGGCATCGGGAAGAGATACTCGGCCTGCAAGACCAACCCCTTCTCGCGAGCACGCAATTGCATCAATCGCAGGACATCTTCAACTAGCTCTCGCGGCGAAACTTCGGCCAGTTCCAATGTCATCCGGTCCGCTTCAATCTTCGAAAGATCCAGGATGTCGTCGATCAATTCCTGCAGATGACGTCCATTGTTTCGAATGATGTCGATCGTCTCGCGGTGAGGATTGTCAGTCCCTTCGCCATCTTCATCGTAGATCAGATCTGCGTAGCCCAGGATGGCGGTGAGTGGCGTTCGTAATTCGTGACTCATATTCGCCAGGAATTCGCTTTTCGCTCGAGCGGCGGCTTCTGCCTGGTCACGGGCGCGCGCCAATTCTTCCGACTGACGAATCAACTGGATCGACTGTTCGGTAATACGATCGCGCGATGCTTCCACCTGCTGGAGATAGCAATGCGAATCTTCTTCCATCCGTTTGCGGTCAGTGATATCGGAATGCGTTCCAATCATGCGCAATGCTGCACCTGATGTATCACAACTGACAATGATTCCCCGGCTCAAGATCCATTTCACGTTTTCGTTCTGACAGACCATCCGGTGTTCATGTGTATAGGTGACAGTTTTTCCTTCCAGATAGTCTTGCAGGCTCGAAAGGACTGCGGGTAGATCTTCGGAGTAGATCCTGTTTCTCCAGCTCTCCATCGTGTTTTCGAGTTCGTGTTCTTCGAACCCCAGCATTTCGGCCCATCGACGCGAAAAGACGACTTCACCCGACTGAATGTTCCAGTCCCAGACTCCGTCTCCGGCACCTTCCAGCGCAAACTTCCAACGTTCTTCACTTTCACGCAGGGCCGCTTCGACCTGCTTTCGCTCGATGGCAATTCCAGCCAGATTCGCAGCGACCTCGATCAACCGAATGTCACTTTCCGTGGGAGTCCCCGGTGTCGTTCCATAAATAGCAAAGGTTCCCAGAACCGCCCCGGACTTGTCCCGAATCGGCTCGGACCAGCAGGACGCCAAGCCTGCTCGTGCGGCGAGTTCTCGGTATCCCACCCAGTAGGGATGCGTTGAAATGTCTTCGACGATCACACGCTGACCAAGAAACGCTGCCGTTCCACAACTGCCGACGCCCATTCCAATCTCAACGCCGTTGATTCTGTTCGTGTAGAATTCAGGAAGATTCGGGGCAGCAGTCGTCTGCAACCGCTTCCGTTCCTTGTCCAATAGCAGGATTGATCCGCGAAGTTGCGAATTCTCGGCTTCGACACTGCGAACCAACGGCTCAAGAACCTCGGCAAGCGAAGCCCCTGCTGCGAGTAGTTCCAGCACACGGTTACGAACCCGTTCGCGAGCTTCGGTCGCCTTACGTGTCGTGATATCCTTGATCGATCCGGCCATCCGGATCGGTACACCCTTCTCATCCCAGACCGCCTGCCCACGCTCCTGAAACCAGCGATATTCGCCGTTTTTTGTTCGCAGGCGATGTTCAATGTCATAAGGCTCGCGGTCATGAAAGTGTCGCTCAACGGCGCGCCACGTCATGTCGAAATCATCGGGATGCAAGATATCAGCGAGAGCCGACAGCCAGACGTCAAACTCACCGTTCTCGTGACCGAGCAGTTCCTTGAACCGATCCGAGTAGAAAACACGATCCGTCTGCAAATCCCAGTCCCAGATCCCGTCATTGGCGCCCTGCAACACCAGGTTGAATCGTTCCTGATTCACGCGTAATGACTCTTCGGCCTGCGATGCTCGAACTGCTTCCGCATGTGCCAAGGCCCACTCTTCACGAAGTCGGACCGCCAGTCTGCCAAAATGATCGATCATCCGCCCCAGTTCATCTTGAGCATCAATCGTTAGATTGAGAGGAGCGGTCCGGTCTTCGGAAAGAATATTGTCTGTAACATCGCGCATCCGATCAGCGGTCTGAACGATGGCCATGCAAAGCCCGACGACCAGATAGGCCGTCAGAGACAAAGGTGCCAGCGCAGCCAGCAGTAAAAACCACCGCCATAGCCGCGCCTGATGAGTTCTCAATTCAACAGTCTCTTCAAACGCATCCTGACATGTGACGAGAAGAGAGACGGTTTCTCGAATTGCGGTGCCCGCCTGCGAATCGAGTTCACCAATGGATGGGGCATCGTCTGTCTGGAAATGACGCTGGCGTATCCCTGAATCAATCCTGCGAACTTCGTTCCTGACCACGTTCAGCAAAACGCTCAGCCGTGACCGAACCTGGCCGTTGTTCAACATCGCCAGATTCAGGTTCTGATTGACGCTGTCGAAAAGGACATTGACTCCACCGTTGAACTCTGCCAGTTTCAGGTCCAAAAGTTGATGATCGTTGTCGCCAATTGTCTGGGCGATCTGATCTCGCAACCGATCTTCCGTATCGATGAGATCTGGAATCAATGACGTAATACTGTTCGACAGATGTTGACTGTCGAGATGCGGATCGACAGAAAGGGTGGAGATATCCGCGACCTGTCGCAATACAATCCTGATATCATCAATCAGGTCCGACACAACTGCCGGCTCTGCCAACATGGGCTGTTCGCCTGAAGGCGAATCGAGCAAGATTCGAAGCTTCGCCTGGAATGTACTCCAGCGCGAGGAATAACGGAGCAGTTTATACTCGGCATCTGCTGCCATGATTTCGTTCAGATGGCTTTCGACCTGAGTTTTCAGGCCGGCAATCACATCGTCACGACGCGGGTGTCCCTGGGATGTGGCAACAAGCATCGCGACGTGAAACTCACGCAGCGAACGCCATAACGGAACAAGTTGCCGAATTGTATGGTTCCCCGCCAGTTCTTCCTGCGATAGTTCGACTCCGTGATTCAGCATTGCCATGTATTGCCAGGTCACGAATACCAGTGGCAACACGACAAGCGTCCCCGTGATCGCGAATTTGCGCGGAAACGGATATCGGTTCAGAAACTGAATCGCAGGCTCAAAGATGCGTTGAAACAAATTCTTCACAAGCGACTCCGAGTCAGCCTGATAGCGGTCTGGAGGCTGGTCATTAAAGACCTCAGGTTGGCAGTTTTCGGCGGGTTCGGATTCCAGCATCAAAACAAATGGCAGCTTTCAATACAGATCGGCAGGTCACGCAGATGTGTCGTATGGATTCGCACCAATGTCTCACGGAGCAGTGATTCGAGCCCGAAGTTGCACTGTCACGACGATTCAGACGATTGCGGTAACTATGCTGAAGTTCCGGATTCTGCGGACAGCCAGTTCCATTCTTCGGTCGTCGCTATAGCTGCCCCGTCTCAATCGACGAAAGTGCAACAGTATTCGTTGTTGGACTGTCGATGAGCGTTTGCGTATGAAGATCGGCCCAGAAGCGAATCTTGGGGAGCAGTTCGTCACGCAGCATTTTCTTGGCCAATGCGACATGCCCCATTCGCAACGTGAATTTCGCCACGTCATTTGCCCCCGCAGGAATCGCCTGAGCCATTGCCAGCAGACTCGATTCCGTTGACAGACACAACATGATGATCGGAAGAATGGTATCCAGTTCGCGGATGGCACGAATTGCCTGCACGCCGTTCATCACCGGCATTTCGGTGTCCAGAACCAGAACGTCAGGGCGAGCAGTCTGAAGCTGGTTAACGGCGTCAGATCCATTGATCGCAGGGTAAACCTCGAACCCTTCCGCATCGAGAAGCGCCTCTGAAACCAGACGGCGGATCACGGCCGAATCATTCGCGATCATCACTCGGATTGGCTGACGCACGGGTGGGTCTCCGGTTCGAAAGTCTTCGAACCCGGGTGGAATCTGAACGAAATTCACTAATGAAGTGCGAATACTCCGTTGGGGGAATTCGCTTCCCTCAACGCATCTGACATGATCACATGAGCAACTCGGCAATAGTCTTCGCGGCGGCGATCACGGAACAAGGATTCAACGGCGAGATTCGTTTCCGGCTCGTAACCATCTGCAGACCCCTGCCGCTGCAGATAGTTCGCCATATGATCCGCCACTGCGGTTGCCGCAACGAGTTTCAAATGCTCTTCAGGGGCCGTCGTCAGGGAATGATGACAGGCGACGACCGCTATCAAGGCGTCGGGGAGCTTGTTGTGAGCAATGAACCAGGCACCCAGTTCACAATGATCCGTATGTAAAACATCGCGTTCCCGCTGCAGAAAATCACCAGATTCCTCAAAATCCAGTGGATCCGCAGCGGCAAAGTTCGTAGGAGCGATCACACCGAACAGGGATCGGCCCACATCATGAATCAAACCTGCCGTGAACTCTTCACCGAGGAATCCGAGGCTGAATTCCCGGTTGATGGACATCGAAATGATGCCTGTCAGAACGGAATGTCGCCACAGAACAAGTTGCATCCAGGCTTCGGCCAGCGGCAGCTTGCGCATGGCACTGCCCAGGCTGGCAGCCAGGATCACGTTGCGACAATGAGCGAAGCCGAGGCGAGTGGCCGCCTGCTTCAAGTTCATGATCGGTGAGCGAGCCGCATAGAATGCGCTATTCGTAATTCGCAGGATTTCCGTCGCGAGTTTGGGATCGCGTTCAATCACCGACGAAAATTCTTTGATTGTGCAATTCGGATCACGCGCAATGGCCAGCGCCTTGACGGCAATATCGGGCAGCATCTGCCAGCCCGACGTCAGATGCAAAAGCCGAGTCCGTAACTCTTCAGGAGGGCTCATGCGCATCGTCTCGGGTTGGCTCAGAAGGGCTTCCATCGATAACGTCCTTCACCGCGGTTAGCAAAAAGGAACTTCAGGGGTCTACGCTGATCTCGTATCGAATCGCATTCGTAAGACTTGCGAAATACATGAGCCGTTCGCTCAGGGGGATTGTTCGACTGGCCTGTTGAAGCGATTGCAACGGTTTTGCAAGCAATCCAGGCTTTCGAAACGAAGAACGTTTAGATGCTTTGCTTGAATTCAAACGTCACGCGGAGTGAAGACGGCGACGTTGATTATCGGACGAGGTCCAGCGATGAGGACACGATCTGATCGGCGGTCTTGATCACGCGTGAGTTTGCATCGAAACCGCGTTGAGCGGTCACCAGTGCCGTCATTTCAGAGGTCAGATCGACGTTAGACTGCTCAACCGACTTCTGCTTAACGGCCCCGATTCCATTCGTTCCTGGAATACCTGTCGTTGGAGTTCCTGATGCCACGGTCGCACTGAAGAGATTGTTCGCTTCCTGATTCAGCCCCGCCGGATTCGGAAATGTCGTCAGTTGCAGTTGCCCCAGGACCTTGACCTGTCCGCCGCTCGTGACGACCGATACCACACCATCGGAACTGATCGATGTCGAAACCGTATCGGACGGAAACGTGATCGGCGGCTGTACGACATCTCCGGTTGCCGTCACGAGTCGCCCGAGGGCATCGCGTTGAAACGTACCGTCGCGCGTGTACTTCGTGCTTCCGTCTGCGTGCTGTACAGCAAAGAAGCCGTTTCCGGAAATGAACAGGTCCAGCTCACGGCCAGTGCTTTCCTCGGCCCCCTGTTTGAAGTCTCGCGTGGAAATGTCAGAGACTTTGACGCCGGTCCCGATCTGTTGATTCGGCTGCCCCGTATACAGCAGGTCTTGAAAATCAACAATGCTCCTCTTGAACGCTGTCGTGTTGGCGTTCGCCATGTTATTGGCGGAGGCTTCCAGCGATGTCTGGAAGGCATCCATCGCCGATGACGCGGTAGTCATTCCAGTCATCAACATAGGACAAACTTACGATCGATTGGTGGAATCTGCTACCTCGCTCCAACCTGGATCGAGGGCTCACAACCTGTTTTTCAAGTTTGATCAATCAGCCGGAACTCGCTGGCGTCCGGTTTTGACTGTTCCAGCTTCTGGCAACTGACAAACCACGTCAGCAACTTCGAAGCTGGCTTTGATTTAACGTCGAACCAAATCGTTCGTCTCGATCACTTCCACCGAAAGACACGCACATAAGGTCACAATCCCTACCACTTCGCACCGAATGACTCCGCAAATCACGTCGACATTTCCTGTCACGTAAAATGCGGAGGCTGCGTTGAGTTCACGGCCGCCGTGAACACCTTTTGACCGAATTTTGCCCCCAGATTTCTTACCAGCCCGCTAAGACTGCGAAGTTGGGATAAGTCGACCCGGCTGGAACAGTCAGATTTATCGTTACGCCCCGAACAGTCCGATGCTTTTCGAACAGGGGAATTCTGGCATCGTCCCAGCGTGTCCTGAATTTCCTGAAACAGAAGCGTGAGACGTCATACAGACATCGGCAGGACCTGCCGGTTGACTGTTCCAACGGAGCGACTGACCGTGATTCGAGGCCTTTACAGTGCTGCGAGCGGAATGAATGCAACGGCGTTGCAGCAGGACGCCATTGCGCAGAACCTCAGTCATTCCGTTAAGCCGGGCTACCTTCGTCAACTGGTCCGATTCGATGCTCCCGGTACGACCAACGAGATTCAAGGACCAACTGCAACGGTCCATACAGATCACACGCCGGGAACGATGCAATTCACGGGACACAAGCTGGACCTGGCACTGGATGGACCGGGTTTCTTCACCATTCAGGGACCAAACGGGCCGGTGTATACCCGCAACGGCGTCTTCCAGATGAATCAGGAAGGGCGCGTTGTGACGATGGACGGTCTACCTGCGATGGGATCAGGCGGCATGATTGACCTGCCACCAGGAACCACGGAAATCGAAGTTCTTGGAAACGGCGCGGTGATCGCCGATGGAGTGGAAGTAGACCAACTGCGCGTTGTGGCCTTCGAAGATCCCAACGCATTACAGCGTGTCGGTGCCACGTATTTTCAAGCCCCCGCGAATCTGAAGACGTCACCCGTTTTGCCGGATGTCTTTCAGGGATATCGCGAACTGAGCAACTCGACCCAGGTCGAAGAGATGGTGCAGATGATTGCAGGTGTTCGGCACTTTGAAGCGGCCCAACGCGCGTTACGTGCTCTTGGCGACGCCATTGCTTTCAACACGCGGCCACTCAACAGGTAATTTGAATCATGATGAAATCGCTGTACACCGCTGCCACGGGAATGATCGCGAACCAGACGGTCGTCGATACGACCGCCAACAACCTGGCCAACGTCGATACCACTGGATTCAAACGCAGCGAGGTTCAATTCCAGGATCTGCTCTATCAAACCGTGCGCGCTCCCGGGACACAGGGAGCGACCGGTTTTGAAATTCCTACGGGGATTCAGATCGGTAGTGGTGTTCGTACTGCAGCGATTACAAAAGTTTTCACTCAAGGCGTCGAACAAAACACTGGAAATAATTACGACGTGGCGATCGATGGGCAGGGCTTCTTTCAAGTCCTGTTGCCGAGCGGCGAGTTCGGTTATACGCGAGACGGAAGCTTCAGACCAAATTCGACTGGACAACTAGTCACGGCAGACGGACTGTTGCTGCAACCCCCCATCAACATCCCGAACGACACCCTTTCCATCACGATCGGTACCGACGGTGTTGTCTCGGTAATCACCGGCAGCAGTCCGGAATCCGTTCCGATCGGAAATATCGCGATGACTCGATTTGCCAACCCGAGTGGTTTGTCATCAGAAGGGCGCAATCTCTATTCACACACCACCGCATCGGGACCGCCACTTCAAGGGATTCCGGGGGCAAACGGATTCGGTACGTTGCGACAAGGGTTTCTGGAACTTTCCAACGTCCAAGTCGTTAACGAGATGATCGGGCTGATCACGGCTCAGCGAGCCTTTGAAGCCAGTCAGCGTGCGGTCTTGACCAGCGACGAAATGCTGCGAACCGGAAATGACATGGTGAGGTAGTCCAATGCTAACGAGCCTTTCATTCCGCTGCTATTCCGTGATCCTCACTGTCGTCATGACAGGTGCTGGATCATTGTGCGCCGCCGAATCATCAACCGTTGTCATCACATTGCGCCCCTCGGCAGCCGCAGAAGGCCCTGACGTTCTGGTGCGGAACGTCGCGATGGTGGAGACTCGCAATCCCGTTCTGAAACGACAGATCGAGCAACTTGACCTGGCAGACTCGCCGTCTGCTGACGGTTCCACGGTCATCTCCGCAAAACTGGTTGAGTTCCGGTTACGGCTGGCGGGCATCGAGTCGAATGCGATCGTGATCCACGGTAAGCAGACCTCGGTCACAGCGCTGCCTCTGCAACGGACCGCCATGATTGACCGAGTCGCCTTTCCTGAGTCAGCACCCAGTCGCCGCACTGAAGTCGTTCTAGCGAGGAATCCGGTACCAGTCAGAAACAGTGCCGGATCGCAACCCTACCCTCTTGCGTCCGACGCCGATGGGCTGGAAGAAGCCATTGTGGCGGCCGCTCGAAAAGTAATCCTCAGTCAACTTCCCTGGCCTGAAGAGAATGTTTCTGTCCGAATCGGAGTTCCGATGACGCGTGAGCTCGCTTCAGTCTCAAACAGTTTCTTTCCTCAGGGTGAATCACCATCGGCATGGAAGTCATGCTCGTTTGAGGCTCAGTTGAAAAGCTCGGGTCCGGCGGTCGGGCGAATCATTCTCGACGTGACGATTTCGTCCCGCGAACATCCGTCAAAAACGATCCCTGTCACAATGGACGTACGGCACTTTGAACAAGTCGTCACGACGATTCGACCACTGGCTCGGGGCCGCGCTGTTACCAGAGAAGACCTTTGCCTGAGTCGCCGCGATGTGACAGGTTCGGCGGGCTACTGCACTCAAGTTACTCAGATCGTGGGACGTATTCCCACCAAACCGTTGCCTGAACTGCATATTGTCAAAGACGACGACTTTGACGCAGTGACAAATTCGCAGCCTGCGACACGTACCGGTGATTTCGTAATCAAACGGCAGGACCGTGTAAATCTGGTGGCAAAAACTGGGGGCTACGAATTCACGATCAGTGCGGAAGCGTTGCAGAACGGTCGCATTGGCGACGTCATTCAAGTCAGAAATTCCGCATCCAAGGATATTGTGTCGGGACGAGTTATCAGTCCCACTGAAGTTGAGATTGTGAAATAACGTCTCCATGTTCGCCAATCGAGGAAAGCTTGGTGGGGTCGCGAACAAGACAATTGACGACGCAAGGGCTCAGGACGTGCCACAGATCGCTGATTCTGGAAGGAACCGAACATGAAGACAACCCGACGACAATGGATCATGCTCTGCCTGACACCGGTGGCAGCAGCCCCGCTGGTACTGCCGAGTCATCTGCTGGCAGATTCGATCTGGGAACGGCGTGATCAGCGCAGTGGCTACCTGTTCATGGATAACCGGGCACGCAGAGTGGGCGACCTTTTGACCGTCTCGGTCAACGAAAATACGGGTGCGACAAACAAGGAAGAACGAAACCTGAAGAAGGATACCGCCGCTTCGGCGAAGTTGAACCTTGCTGCAAGTGGTGCGGCGGGCGGGACTGGCCGTTCGGCATCAGGTCAGATGAACGGCAGCAACTCATCTGATCGTTCCTTCCAGGGATCGGCCGACTTCGCGAGCGAACGACAATTGGTGGACCAGATGACCGTGACTGTCGTCGACATTCTGCCCAACGGAAATCTGGTGATCGAAGGTTATCGAAAGCGACTGGTTCAGAACGAAGTACGAATGCTGCGGGTTTCCGGAGTGATTCGTCCGAACGACATTGAAACTCCCAATGTCATCGAATCGCGCTTCATCGCAAATTTCAATGTGTCGTACGAGGGATCTGGCGTGGAATCACGCTTTACCAACCAGGGCTGGCTTGGTCGCATTGGCAACAAGGTCTGGCCGTTTTAGCAGTGAATGTTTCTCTATCGTAATTCCTGCGATGGAGTGTTTTACCCGGCAGGTTCCGATGGCTGCCATTCGGAAGGAGACTGCGTGATGTCCGGTTCTCGAAGATTCATCTGTTATCGAACGGCAATCGTAGGGATGGTCCTGTCCCTCGGCGCATCATTTTGTCACGCCGAAGTCCGGATCAAAGACATCACGATGGTCGAAGGGGCGAGAGCGAACCAACTCTATGGAACGGGTCTGGTCGTCGGGCTCAATGGAACCGGCGCCAAGTCTCAGTCGACGCAGCAAATGGCGATCGACATGCTGCGCAAGCTGGAAATGACCACCAAATTGCAGCGTCAGACCCAACTCGACAACGTCTACAAATCGACGAGCATTTCACATGTGATGGTAACGACAGAGATCCCGCCGTTTTCGCGCCGAGGATCTCGTCTGGATATCGTCGTTTCCATGATGGACGATGGATCAAGCCTGGAAGGGGGAACGTTGCTGTTGACCCCATTGCGCGGTGCGGATGGTCAGGTCTATGCATTGGCACAAGGTAATATCTCGATCGGTGGTTTCCGAGTTCGCAGTAATACGCCTGGCGGGCAGACGAACCATCCGACGAACTCACGAATTCCCGGCGGAGCAATCGTTGAAAAGGAAGCCTTGGGTGAAATCGATCAAGGAGGATTTCTGCGGCTACTGCTGCAGGATGCAGATGCTGCGACGGCAACCCTGATTACCAATGCCATCAATGCCAAGTACCCGCATACAGCCATTACTTTGGATCCGGGCACGATTCAAATTCGGATTCCCCAGAAGCAAAGCCGTTCGGCATCGGAATTCGCGAGTGAAATTGGTCAGATCAAGATCATGCCCGACACCAAGGCGCGGGTGATCATCAACGAGCGAACAGGAACGGTGGTTGTCGGTCACAACGTTCGGATTTCATCTGTCGCGATTGCGCATGGAAATCTGGTCATCAAGCCCAATGTGGGAGCAGCCCCCGCTGCAGCACCGGGTGGTTTGACTCCGTTACCCGGTGAACCTCCATCATTAACCGAATCCATCACCCCGCGAGGCAGTGCTCCGCGCGATCAAGTCGACGACATTTTGGAAGCGATTCGCCCACGTCCCCAGGTGCCTCCGGGCCCCTCGGCACTGTTACCAGTTGAACAGACGTTCACCGTGGGTGAACTCGCTCGAGTCCTGAACGCACTCGGAGTTTCACCACGTGACCTGATCGCCATTTTCCAAACCCTAAAAGATTCCGGATCTCTCCACGCAGAGTTGATCGCCAACTGATACCTATTGTTCGACGCGAGTCTCCCGACCCCTGTTCGACGCGAGTCTCCCGACCCCTGTTCGGCGCGGGTCTCCTGACCCCGCCGAAACGCCCGACCGAAGGTCTCCCAGATACACAAAGCTCAGGCCACCTGCCAACGAAGGTCTCCACTACCAAGGAAACACGATGTCAGCAATTCAAGCCCCTCTGTCAAATTCATTGCCACTACCTGAATCCGCTGGCAGCAGCCATTCCTCTTCAGGAAGCCCACGGTCTCAAGCGACTGCTTCCAAGGTCGGCCATGAGTTCGAAAGCGTGTTTGCATCGACGATGCTCAAGCAGATGCGGCAGTCGCTCGAACCCGGTTCGATGTTTGGACAGGATTCCGGCGACGTTTATGGCGGACTTTTTGACCGGTTCATGGGAGAGCAGATGACCAAAGGGCCGGGCCTGGGGCTGGCGAAAATGGTCGAAGCGTCGATTGAAAAATTACAAAGAGCGGGATCGCACGCCTCGCCACAGGCACAACCTGCGTCTCCAGTCACGTCCGTTCCCGCAACTGACGCTGCCACGTCACTAGCCATTACAGGGTGATTGCCATGATGGGTCAGGGTAACGAGCCAACGATTTCGCCAGCGATGGCGGAACGCGTGAAAGTGCATCTGGATGACGAAGAACGCAGCCTGGTTGCTGTGCTGGAGGCTGTGCGTGAATTGCACCGGTCGCTACGTCAATTGGACGGCGCGGCACTGCAGCAGGCTCTACACATGGAATTGGCAGCATTAACGGAAGCCAAACAGTTGCAGGAGCGCAGGCAGAAGCTACGATTCGACGCGGCATCCGAGTTGGGACTTTCTCCGCAGGAATTCACGCTGGGGCTACTGGCGCGTAAGTCATCCGGGGAACTGCAGCATTCCGTCGTTGCCAGCCGTCAGAAGCTGTCCGAAATGGCGGCAGAGATGGATCGGCTGAATCGTCAGAATCACGCCATGGCAGATCAGTCGACATCAATTATTCGCGGGATCGTCAGTCACTTGACGGGAACAGCGGGGCATGGGGAATCGTATAACGCAGGCGGAGTTCGTGACGAAGCACACGTGGGCTCGCTGGTCAATTGGGGCGGCTGAATTCAGAAGTTTTTTATCTTGCACATTGCAGTACCAAACCTGTGATCCGTGCGATGCAGACTACAAACCAAGTTGGATCAGGCGATTACTGCTGATCGCCGAAATGAGTTAAATCATGCTGGAAATTTCCATCGCCAACTCGATGCTGCTCGCCTCGCAACGAGGAATGCAGGTCACCGGGAACAATGTCGCGAATGCCAACACTCCTGGCTATCACCGGCAGGTCCTGAAACTTGCTGCGCAACAACCGATGGAACTCGAAGGACAGTCGTTTGGGCGTGGTGTGGAAATCACCGATATTCAACGTGCCTACAGCGAACAGTTGGAAACCGCGATCACAGCCCAGACGACTCGTAATGGCTATGTCGATTCGTTGAAAACGTCACTGACACAGTTGCAGTCAAACCTTCCCACCGACGCTTCTTCGATTTCCAGTCTGCTGGGAAACGTCTTCAACGGAATGCAGCAGGCCTCGTCACAATTGGGCAACGTCGCATCCCGCAAGATGGTGATTGCAGACGCCACTGTGCTGGCTCAACAGTTCAACACGCTGGCAGCCAACATGGACCAGATGAGATCCAGTGTTGACTCCGAGATCAATGCCACGATCGATGCCATCAATCCGCTGCTCAGCCAGATTGCCGACTTGAATACGCAGATTGCGAGCATCAAGGACCAGGGGATTTCTCCGAACGATCTGATCGATACGCGGGACCAGTTAATTAACACCGTTGCCGAGAAGATTCCGATCGAAGTGCAACCTGGTGTGTCGGGGCAAGTGACATTATTGCAGTCGGGGTCGCCACTGGTCATCGGTGGTGATGCACAGAAGCTGCATCTTGCTTTGGATTCGGCGGGGAAGATGGTGGTCAGCACCCAGGGGGGGAAGGTCCCGCTGACCATCACCGAAGGAGCCTTGGGGGGACTGCTCGACGTTCGTGATCACCGACTTCCGGATGTCCGCCAGAGTCTGGACACGCTGGCTCGTTCAGTCGCTCAGGCCTTTGACGAAGTTCAATCGACGGGAGTCGGGGTCGACGGCGGATTCACGCAATTGACAGGGCAGCGTTCGGTGCTGGATGTCACCGTCCCACTGAACGCCGCAGGAGCGTCGTTTCCTCCGCGTGCAGGATCTTTGTTTGTCGCGCTGACAAATACCTCGACCGGTCAGAGAACCATGACTGAGGTTCCGATTGATCCAGCGACACAAAGCCTGAACGATGTGGGAGCCGCAATTGGAAGTGCGGTCCCCAACTTACAGGTGTTCGTCAGTAAGGAATCGGGTACGGTAACTCTGCTGGCAGCGCCGGGCTTTAAAGTCGACTTCTCGGGTGGAATCGATCAAACTCCAACAACATCGTTTTCGGCCGGAACGACCGCGACCGCAACCACGGGTGGGGAATTCACCGGCAATACGAACGATGCCTATACCTATACATTCCTTTCCAGTGGGACTGTCGGAGTCACATCCGGTTTACAGGCTCGGGTGACCGACAAGTCGGGGAATGTTCTGGGCACATTCAATATTGGGCAGGGATACGAAGCGGGCCAGCCGATTGAAGGCCCCAATGGAGTCACACTGGCCTTGAGTGCAGGGGATGTCACTGCGGGCGATTCTCTGACGACCAAGGTCGTTGGCCAGCCTGACTCGGCCGGGATCCTGACGACGCTCGGATTGAACACATTCTTCAGTGGAATTGACGCGGGAACACTCAAGGTCAACAAGTTGTTGACGTCGAATCCGAATGCCCTTGCCACATCTCGCACGGGCCTGCCGGGTGACACTTCTAATCTGCAGAGATTTGTCAACCTGCAGGACCAGCAGCGAATGGCCTCTGGCACGGAAACGATGGCATCGTTCTTCAACCAGATGGTGGCGGATGTCGGTACACAGGTCTCGTCACTGGATCAGCAGAGCAGTACCAATCAGGTCCTGACAACGCGGCTTCAAGAGCAGCAGCAGAGTTTGTCGGGTGTGAATATCAACGAAGAAATGCTGAATATCATCAAGTACCAGCAGATGTTTCAATCGGCCGCGAAGTACGTCAGCGCGGTGAATGAAATGTATCAGCAATTGTTCCACTCTATCTGATGAATGAGGCGGCGGGCGATCATGCGTGTTTCATCCGATTTTCAATATCAGCAGACGCTGCTCAACATGCAGTCGAGCTTTGAACGGATCGCCAAGTTGCAGATCCAGATCACTTCCGGAAAACGGCTGCAGGTTGCCTCAGACGATCCCACCGCCATGGCAATTGTCATGGGAAACAAAGTCCAGGACACGCGGTACACCAGTGACATTGCCCAGGTTCAGGATGCCTCTTCAAAATTGCAAACCAGTGTCGACTCCCTGACAAGTGTTCAGGACCTGCTGACAAACGTCAAAAGCCTGGCATTGCAGGCCAATAACGTCACAACCCCCGCGGCCACGAACGCAACCCTGGCAAAGCAGGTGAACACGGCCATCGATCAATTGCTGCAGTTTGCCAATCAGACTCTGCCAGACGGGTCCTTTCTGTTTTCGGGAACGGCGAGTAAGACCACTCCCTTCTCGATCACGTCAACGAATGCGGCAGGTCAGCCGACGGCGATCACTTACAATGGTTCCAATCAGAACTCGGAAGTCATCGTCAGTCACTCCGTGACAGCCAGTACCATGATTTCCGGACAGGAAGTCTTCCAGTCGCGCGTTCGAGCCTCCACAGCATTCATCGGCAATTCAGGTGCGACATCGGGCACAGGAACGGACAACGCCACCGGGCAAGGACAGTTGCTTGTCCAGCATCTGGTAACGAGCTACGCAGGAGCATCTGGAGTCGCAGCGGGGACGTCGTCGGATGCCAAGGATACCGTGATCGGCCCTGCAGGTGCCAATTCCCTCGTGATCAACGACACCAGTGGGACAGGGACGTCTGGAACCGTCTCATTAAATGGCGGCCCCGCGATCGCGTTTACAAATCTTGATTCCGATTTGAAAGTCACCGGCCCGGCAGGGGAGATTGTTTATCTCAACACCACCGGGATTTCGCCGGGTTTCAGCGGTAGCGTCGATCTGACCGCGACGGGTTCTCTGTCCGTTGACGGTGGTACGACGTCGACCCCGATCGATTTCAGCGGCAACCAGATCGTGGTGGATGGTGCGTCAGGAAAAATCACCAACATCAACAGTACAAACATCCGCCAGGCGGGAACGGACCAGATCGAATACCAGGGGACATCGGATATCTTCCAAACCCTGATCTCACTCCGCGATACGATTGCAAATACGCAGAATCTGTCGGGAAAAGACCGCTCGGCAGTACTGCAGAAGCAGATCGCGGAACTCGATCGATCGCAAAACAGTATCGGAGACTCAATCGGTTCTCAATCGGTTCAGGCACAATCCCTCAACAACCTCAAGGATCATCTGACGACGTTGCAACTCGGGCTGGGTCAATCGACAGACAGCCTGGAATCAACAGACACTGCAGCGGCTGTTGTGAGTCTGCAGCAGCAAATGAACCTGTACCAGGCCAGCCTGCAGATTGCAGCTAAGGTTAACACGCTGACACTGATGGACTTCATCAGGTAGCGACGTCTGTCAACTGTAGCTTTGACGAGTCCCCATCCAAATACGGCCAAATCAAACACCATCGCCATCGCAACCGATAAGACCTTCACCGAAATCGAACTTAGCGACACCATTTTCGCGGCAACAATTCCAATCAAGAAACCAACGACAAGTGCAGCGCCTACGAAAATTCCGGTAATCCAGACGACCGCAAGAGGATGCATGATCGCCACATATGGCATTAGCAAAAGAAAGTACAGAAGGCCGAACGCATACGGCATCAGGATCGTGTACACCGCGAGACAACGAGCTTCAAGTTGACCAAACTGCTGCTGGCGTGAGTTATCGCGGGCAATACCACGAACGTTCTTCCGTCAGCTGTTTCGGTCAGCCGGTTGACCTGCCCGAAAAACTTCAGCCCTGCGATCAACACATCACAATTCCCGGAAACCTTCGTTTCCACACCGTCGCCCAAATGAAGGCCAGACCTATTCCAGGATCTCGGCGTAAACATGTTGTGCCCCGGACACGATGATGCATCCATCACACGATTCGATCAATCGAGTCACTTCGGCTTCTGATTCCAAGGGTGTCATAAACAGTTCTTCGACCAGTGTTGGGGCCAGTTTGCTGAGCAGATAGACTGAGGCCCAGTCGGCGGCGGCCGCAATCTGACTGGCTGGGACCAGGTCTGGGGGGGATTCCTTTCGCAGTGGCTGAAGTGCGGCTCGGGCGGATCGACAGGAACGCACGATGCCGAGCCCTGGGCCAGGATCAGCCGCCAGGTCCGAAAGCACGATGATCCGGCCTTCTCGCACAACGAGTCGGCTTGCCACCTGGAGTGCATCACCAAGCTGATCCCAGCCCGTTGGGTTGTCGGCCCCGGCCGGGATCGAAACGATGGCTGTCTCACCACGCTGATCGACTTTAATGCGCCAACTGTCATCGAGTAATCCGCGTCCCTGCTGCGAGACCGAATCGGGCTGTCCAGCCAAGACCGTTGCGGCTCCTCCATGCCCGTTGGAGGGCATCACGAGGACTGAAAACTGGATCCCCAGCAGCCACCCGATTTCCTGAATCCGCTGGCCGATCGGACGTTCGTCGTCAGGCCCCAGTTCGCTGTGACCCTGGCCACGTGACTTCGCAAAGGCTTCCGTATTCGACAGGCCGGGATAAAAGGGGCTCATCGCACTCCGTCGCCCTTGGACGGGGTCGAAACCGAGTCGTCCGATGGGCAGTACAAAATCGGCATTCAGCACATCGCGCGACAGATAGATCCGCTCGCCATCAGAACTCGACGCCAGATAACCGATTCCGTCGGTGTCGCTTGGGTCGTGGATCTTCCAGACAACGGCATTACGTACCGATTCAGGCAACAATCGACGTGGATCGGCGGGACGAAGACTAGTTAACGAGATCGGCTGCAGAATCAGAAGGTTCTCGGGGGCAATTCCGGCTCCCTGACAGACCGTCCACAATCCTGCCACCAGTTCTGCGGCTGAAGGAATATCCCGATCCAGAACGACGGTCACCTTGTCGTCGGGAACAAGGGCCTGGCGCAATGCGGGAAAATCCAGTGGATTGGTCAATGCTTCCGTGATCGCAGCAGCCGGATCAGGCAACGCTTCGGGACCGAGAAATTGCCAGAGCAGTTGGGCATCCGAGACTGCGCCGTGCCAGCATCCGCTGGTCCCATATTCCAATGAAATCGACGCCATCCCAGTTGTTCCTCAGTTCATTCTCACAGATGCCCCCACCAGGCTTGTCCCGATGGAAGCAGGCCTGTGCACTACGCACCTGCAGTTGATCGTGCCATTGTGAATAGGCCCTCTTCAATCGGGAAAAGCCCGAAGGGGGCACAGTTTTGTCGTCACGTCTCTGGAACGCTCACGACATCCTACTTTTCAATCGTCAGGCCCGCTTCCTTCCAACCGCGGAAACCACCGTCCATGCTGATGACGTTGGTGTAACCCATCTTCTGCAGGTTATCGGCTGCGAGAGCTGATCGAAACCCACCGCCACAATAGAGGACCAGTTCGGTGGTTGGATCGGGGACAACCGCTTCGATGTCCCGTTCGATGATTCCTTTTCCCAGCCAGCGCGCTGTCGGCAAGTGCCCTGCGTCGAATTCGCTCTCTTCGCGAACATCGATCAACAGGAACTTGTCGCCACGCGACAGTCGACTTTGAACGTCCGCAACAACACATTCACGAATGTGAGGGCGAACCGATTCCACGATCTGCAGGAATCGGGGTGAGTGATGCGCCATCGATCTAGATCTTTCGACTGTTGGATGGAGGATTGATATGGTCGCTCCAGGCGGCTGAGCCCCCTTCGCGCATGGCGATATTCGCCAGGTGAGCCGCCGATGCCGCGGAAACTCCCGCTTCAATCGGGGCCGTTGGCTGCTTTCGAGTACGGATACAGTCGACCCAGTTCGTCAGATGGACCAGTTCCCCATCCGGCTTATCATAGAAGTCTGCACCGCGCGGTCCGGTTCCCAGAATCAATTCCGATGCCGGAACTTTGGACTTCCGTTCGGGAATGACCTGATAACCACCGCGATCAATGTGGATCGAGGCTTCTGTCCCCTGGAATTCAATTCGCGATCCATTTCGAGCATTCGAGAACATCCCCTCGAAATGCATTTGGATATTGCCTGGATAAGTGAGCAGGGTCTGCACTGCATCCGGAGTTTCCCACAGCCCTTCAGCATTGATGTGCTGACCAATGCTCACGGCCTGTTCCGGGTGATCGACATTCAGAATCCAATGCGCAACATCGATCCAGTGAACCATCAGGTCAGTAAAGATCCCACCCCCGAAGTCCCAGAACCAGCGCCAGTTGAGCATCCGATATTCATCAAATGGCTGCTCGGCCGCGCTGCCCAGAAACTTTTCCCACTCGACACTCTTGAAGTCGAGAGGTGGAATATTCCGTTTGAAGCGATCCTGGTTACGATTCCAGCTCAGGTGAACTCGCACCACGCGACCAATATGGCCCGCCTGAATCAAATCGCGGGCTTCGATAATGTGGGGCATCGAGCGCTGCTGCATTCCGACCTGGACAATCTGTTTGGAATCGGTCGCGGCTTTCAGCAGTGCCGCACCTTCCGCCAGATCGTGGGTCAAAGGCTTTTCGACATAGACATCCTTCCCCGCCTCGCACGCTGCCAGAGTCAACGGAGCGTGCCAATGGTCAGGAGTACCAATCACAACCGCGTCGATCTCTTGGTCGTCCAGGACTTCCTGCCAATCCTTTGAGATCTTCGCATTTTCCTCTGCCAGAGGCTTCGCCAACCCCAATGGATGATCCCAGACGTCGCACAAGGTCGTGATCTTGACACCTGGAATTGTGCGTAGAGATTCCATCAGCTTACGGCAGCGACCACCAACACCGATGCAGGCGACATTGATGGTGTCGTTGGCCGCAAACGCTCGCGCGGAAGTCAACAAGGCCGACGATGCCGCCAGTACACCAGCGGCCTGCAGGAACTCACGACGACTCGTCTCAAGCATATTCGAATCCCGGAATCTCGGACGGGGCAAGCAACACGATCACTTCGCCGAAATGGCCTGCTGCAGCGGTCGCAGCACCTGGTCAATCACATGTCGCTCCAGGAGTTGCTCGGCACACGTCCGCAGTTGAGCGAACGTCGCTTCGTAGGACATCTGTGATTCCAGGCTGCCGTACTGACGAACCGTGAAAAAGACGACGATCGGCTCTTCTGGAAATTCGCCCCGTCGCACCTGGTAAGCATTCGTGCGGGTTTCGATCGTCAAACGTGCCTGACGTCGACAGGAGTCATCGAGAGCGATGGTCATCGTCGGTTCGTAATTCAGCATCTTCATGCCGGGAATCTCCAGCATTCCTTCCATCGCAGGACTGACACCAAGTGCTTCGGCGACAAGTTCGTCGTGGTTGCCGCGATAAGTGAATTCGAACCCCATCATGTAGTCGAGTGCTTCGCAGTCGAGAGGACTGACCGAGAGCATGAACGGAACGAGGTCCAGAATCAGCGAGTGTTGTTCGACTGCGTTGTCGACATCTTCGGGGTTGAATTGTCCACTGCAGATTCGACGTGGCTCGAGAGTCACCCAGCGCTGATGTCCATTGTCTTTGTCTTCTTCAAGGACAAAGTCGCCATTGTCGCGCGTATAGAAGTTGCGCATCGTCGGATATTTCTTCTGGACTCGTTCGAAGAAGCCCAGAATCGTTTCGCGTCCCGCTGGAAGCTGCATCTCCGTATTGAGAGTCATGTTGACGTAGAAGTCGTCGGCCAGGGACGCATACGGATTCATTTGTCTGTTCCTCAAAAAAAGCGTGACGTACCGGTTGCCGAGCGATCTGTTTCTTCGACATCCTCGCCCGTCAGACACGTCATTTGTCACTCCTGCCCGGATCTTGTAGAACGCCAGTTCGATACCGACCTCCCACAAACCTGTCCGCCGGAAAATCTGATACCTCAGAACGATCGTGATGTGAATTCTCTCGATTGGCCTTTGATCGATTGCAGCCGCCCGACGGATTCCGCAAACTACTGGGGGCAAACTACACCGGGGATTGTATAGGGCTGCCCAACGGGGGTCAAAGAGGAGGATTGCCATGTCCACGACCATCGCGGCAAAAACTGCCGGATTTGACGTACAGACCGATGAATTCCTTGCAGTTTTCCCGACCGAAATCGGCTGGATGGGGATCACAGGAAACATGGGAATCGTCCATTCTGTCTCTGTTGGACACCCTTCGGCGGCTTCCGTGAGATCTGCTGTCCACCGCTCCCAGTCTGAAGCTGGATTCGACGAAATTCCTGCAGAGACCGACTGGCATCCCGAATTGAGAGCGGCACTTCAGAAGTATGCTCAGGGAATCCCGGTCGATTTCAGCCGTTTCAAGCTGCAATTGCCCGAACGGACGCCGTTTCGCGACAAAGTCCTGGCGGTCACTCAACGACTGAAATACGGCGAAACAACGACGTATGGCCAGTTGGCTCGCGATGTCGGGCATCCCGGAGCTGCTCGAGCCGTGGGAACGGTGATGTCGACCAACCGGTTCCCGATCATAATCCCGTGCCATCGAGTCCTTGCGGCGGGTGGTAAGCTGGGAGGCTACACTTCGCCAGCCGGAACAGGCCTGAAGCAGCGACTGCTCAAGATGGAGCAATCAGCCTGATGTCGCGCATACTTTTTCAATTAACTGCGTTCGCCACGACTGCCTTCATCATCACCATTCTGGCAATGGTTGCGATGATACTCGGCGACCCGATGGCCCCGATTGCGGTCTGGTTCAACCAGCAGGGGATGGTAGTCATGATGGTCGAAGTCGTCGCCATCATCGTCCTGGGACTGTCCGCAATGACCGCCGATCGCCGGGAAACATTACGTGCAAAGCAGGCGTCGTCTGTCCCCACGGACGCAAAAGTCACCGAACCTGAACAAACCTGACGACAGCTGGCCTGAACTGCCGATCGACGCACCAGTTTCGTGCAAGTTTCGACTTTGTTTGAGTCGATGCAATTTCGTGATACGGAAACCCCGTTCCGGAATTTGATCGATGTCCGATTCGAACCTGCCACAGCAAATCGCAAAAGTCCCCGTGCGTGTGACGGTGGAATTGGGCCGACAACGCGTTTCTCTGGCACAGTTGTGTCAACTGGTCCCAGGCGCAGTTCTATCGTTTTCTGTACCAGCAGCGTCTCAGGTCAAGCTGGTCGCAGGCCGGAAAATCCTGGCTGAAGGGGAACCCGTCAGAAGCGGTTCAACACTCGGATTTCGTCTCACTGACGGGCACGCAACGATTGCGACACAGGATCGTATCGCTTCCTGACCTCATCGATTCACATCGTTATTGAAAACAATTGCCTGGCTGAATTCAGCCAGGCAATAGAGTCACGCTCGATTCGATCAATGGTGGGCCGGCGCGGCGAAGCGCCGCCTGTCCCACCCTACTTGGCGGTCCCCAGAGACTTGATCTGAACGTTACGGAATGACACGGCATCACCGTGACCAGCGAATCCGAAAAAGCCCTGGGTACGATCCTTGCCAGGATGTGGCGAGTTCGCCATGTACTCAGTGATCTTGCTGAGATCAGTATTGAGGATGATGTTACCGTTCAATTCGACGGTGATCGTCGAGCCTTTCACGGTCACTTCCTGATAGTTCCATTGTCCGGCAGGCCGTTGATAGCCACGTGCCGCGGGTGCCATCCCATAGGCCGAACCGTGGTACTGACGCTTATCCAGCTTCGCATATTGAGGAGCGTCGTTGTCCAGAACCTGCAGTTCGCACATCCCGACATAGGCCGTGTCACCCTGACCCGGATAACGAATGGCAAGGCCGTTGTTTCCTCCAGGTGGGACCTTGAATTCCAGACGCGCGACGAAGTCTGAATACTCGTCCTTGGTATGAAGAACCCCACCCTTACCTGCCTTGCAACGGATCGCACCGTCGACCACTTCATAGTTGTCAGCAGCCCCCGCCCAACCCGTCAGGTCCGTTCCATTGAACAGCGACTTGAAGCCTTCCTTCTCAGCGGCAGCCTGCAGTTTTGCAGTCGCCTCTTCACTGGGGATCTCACGCAGGAAGACGTTCTTCCAGCGAATTTCACCGCCATGCGTCTGCAACTGAATTGGCCCGCGGGGCAGCAGCGGTTGCGTGCGATCAAAGAAGTTTTCCAGGATCGCGTTGTTCACGACCAGCTTTTCATTCAGATAGACCGTGGTGCGAGTTCCGATCTGGATGATGTGGAATCGGTTCCATTCACCCAGCGGTTTGTCAGCCAGGACCAGCGGATCCTTCCCGGGCTTTCCGGCACTGTTATTCCAGAGTCCCCCGGAGCCCTTATTGGCACCCAGACCGAATTTCGAAGGATCGGTGAAGTCCCAGATCTGGACCTGCGGAACACCCTTCAAATAGATCCCGCTGTCGGCCTTGGGAACAGTCTTGTAGTCAATCCACAGCTCGTAATCGCCGTAATTCTTGTCGGTTGTCAGATACAAGCCATTGCCATCGTTTACCAGATCCGCACCTTGGATCGACCAATGCTTCTTAATGTCCTCAAGGCTCTTCTCACGTGCGGCCTGCTGTTCTTCAGCAGTCATTTCCTGGAATTTTCGAGGGTCCTTGGTTTCATAGCCGTGCCAGCCAACCAGATCCTTGCCGTTAAACAATGCGACGAAACCGGCTGGCGGTTCATTGTCTGCACCTTGAGAAAATCCCGACAGCCCCAGCGCGATGAACGCGGCGAGGAAGAACTTCAGACGGATCATCGGCAAAACTCCTTCGAAACTCGTAGAGACGAAACCTGCGAAGCCAGAACGCATTCCACGCATCATATCGGTAACTGTTCATGGACACCAGAAACAGCCGAAGGCGCGAAAGACCAATCGTCTTTTTCAACGTGAGGTGACGCTTCACTGCGAACGGCAGCGCAAGCCCGCGTGCAACTCCGTGGCCAGTTGCCTCAACGTGGCATCTCTTGCCCAGACGCGTGCAGGCGATCAGTCACTCAGTTCCGTTTCGGTTTCGGTCTCGGTTTCGGTTTCGGTTTCGGTCAGCGCTGGGGCAGGCTCGCTGCTCTCCGTACGCTTTTCCTTGGGAATCAGTCGATCCAGGATACCGTTCACAAAGGAAGAGGAGTTGGCGCTCCCAAAGCTTTTGGCCAGTTCCAGTGCTTCGTCGATCGCCACGCGTGGCGGGGTATCAGAGTAAAGAATTTCGAAGGCCCCCAGACGGATCGCGTTGCGATCCGTCGCAGGCATCCGCTCGACACTCCAGTTCGACGCGACCGCCTCGATCCTGGCATCAATGGTGGCGAGGCTTTCGATGACACCCGCATACAGGCTCCAGGCAAAGCGACTCAGTCGCTCATCTTCCAACGCTTCCTGTATCTGTTCGCGAATGAGATCGGGGGCGACGTCGGGGTTCAGATCCTTTTGGAAAAGCATCTGCAATGCGACTTCGCGAGCCTTATGACGACGAGTTGACATACCGTTTCAAGCCTTGCTATCTGTCCGCCTCGTAGGAAGTGGTACGTTCAGATCGTCGTCTTTCGCAGCGCGAAAGCCAATGATCAAATACGTCCACCAAAACACCGAGGTCGGCGATTCCTCAAATACCGCTAGCCTTCATGGCCCGCAGCAGATTCGACATTTCAATGGCGGCGAGAGTGGCTTCGTGCCCCTTGTTTCCCGCTTTTCCACCGGCTCGATCCAGTGCCTGATCCATCGTCTGACACGTTAACACGCCGAACGTCACAGGGATACCACTCGTCAAAGACGCCTGCAGAATCCCCGCAGCGACCTGCTGATTGATGTATTCGTGATGGGTCGTTTCGCCCTGGATTACTGCTCCCAGGCAGATCACCATCGTGAACTTCCCGCTCTGAGCCAGCTTGTTTGCTGCCAGCGGCAATTCAAACGAACCAGGCACATGAACCACGGTGACGCGGTCATCCGAAAGGCCGTGGCGACGCAGTGTTTCAATCGCACCTGCCAGCAACCGTTCCGTAACCAGATCGTTAAATCGCGAAACGACGATCGCCGCGCGATCGTCTCCCACCAGCAGTGTACCTTCCAGCACCTTCGGCATTCCCATTCGCCTTATTGAAATTGGTCCGCATCCGATACGGATACTGACCCGGTTGAGTTCTCGTTTATTCCGTCTGAGGTTGAAAGGATCGGGTTGTCGGACTCAGCCGCCACTGCATTCTGGCGAATTCAGTGACCGCGTTGAAGCGACAACAAATCGGCTACCCCAGGTTCATGCTCATCAGGAATTCTTCGTTCGTCTTGGTTCTGCGCATCCGGTTGATCAGCAGTTCCATGGCCTCGACGGGATTCATGTCGTTGATGACACGACGCAGAATCCAGACTCGACGAAGTTCCTCTTCGGTCATCAGCAATTCTTCACGCCGCGTGCCCGATTTGTTGACATCGATCGCCGGCCAGACTCGCTTCTCGACCATTCGCCGATCCAGATGCAGTTCTGTGTTGCCGGTCCCTTTGAACTCTTCGAAAATCACGTCGTCCATCTTGCTACCGGTATCAACCAGCGCCGTCGCAACAATCGTCAGGCTACCACCTTCCTCGACGTTTCTGGCAGCACCGAAAAATCGTTTGGGATGCTGCAGGGCGCTGGCATCGACACCACCGGTCAGGATCTTGCCGGAATGAGGACATTCTGTGTTGTAGGCTCGAGCCAGTCTCGTGATGGAATCGAGGAAGATCACTACGTGCTGACCGTACTCAACCATCCGCTTCGCTTTTTCGATCACCATTTCGGCGACCTGGATGTGGCGGCTGGGTGGTTCATCAAATGTGCTGCTGATGACTTCGCAATTCTTTCCCTTGACCTGACGTTCCATGTCCGTCACTTCTTCAGGCCGCTCGTCGATGAGCAGCACGATCACGTAGACATCAGGATCACCCGCCAGGACCGCCTTGGCCATCTTCTGCAGCAGAATCGTTTTACCGGCCCGGGGTGGCGAAACAATCAAACCACGCTGCCCCATGCCGATTGGAGCAACGATATCGACAACACGCGTACTCAATTCACCGGGATCGCCGCACAGTTTCAGTCGGCGAGTCGGATGAAGCGGCGTCAGGTCATCAAAGAAGACTTTTTCCGTCAGCAGATTCGGATCTTCGTTATTGATCGCTTCGACTCTGAGCAGTGCGAAGTACCGCTCGTTTTCCTTGGGGGGACGGATTTGCCCGGCGACAGTGGCTCCGGTCCGCAATCCGAACCGACGAATCTGGCTGGGGGAGACATAAATATCGTCAGGGCACGGCAGGTAGTGATAGTCTGGACTGCGCAAGAAGCCGAATCCATCGGGCAGGATTTCGAGGGTCCCTTCCCCGAACATCAGGCCGTTCATCTTCGTCCTCTCTTTGAGGATCTTGAAGATCAGGTCCTGCTTCTTCAAACCTGTATATTCAGTAATATTCTCCTGCTTGGCGAGGACGATCAATTCTTTCATCGTCAGTCGCTGCAGTTCGGCGATGTGAATATCGGTATCGCCTCGCTTGATCTCTTCGTAACGCTCATCGGCAACGAAGCTGGTGTGATCATCTTCGTCGTCATTCGGCGGTGGCGCGGCAGGTGCTGCGTCGCGGGCGAATGCCAGCGGTGGACCATCTTCAGAGACTTCCCACCCAGCGGGTACGGAAGGATTGTTGCGCGGAATACTGGGACGTGGTTTCATGGCAGGAGACTCGGAATCGGGAACTCGCCAGTCCGCTGAAAAGCGAGACTCAACGAGGGGCGAACTACCGAAGGTAGATCGTCCAGAATAACGAAAGGTGTCATCAGCGGAATTCGAAGGTCATGCACAAAACTTGAAATGGCAGACCCGCATCCATGCGGCAATCGGAAGGCTTATAGGACTAGGACGCGTCTTGCCCGAGAACAGTTGCAGAAACGGGAATTCGGGAAAACCATCAATCAAGGTGGGAGGAACTCAATAGAATTCTAGGATTGTTGTGACGAATTTGACAACGGTTTGCAACAGATGCCCCAGTTTCTCAACAAAAAATCAAGCAACTCCTGTCCACCACGATCATCGTCGGCTTCGTTCGAAATCACGATGTCTGACTGCTGCCGCTTGTCCGCCAGCGCCAATTGACTCGCTTCCCGACGCTGCAACTCTGCCAGGCTCCAGCCATTTCGTGCCGCAACTCGTCTCTCCCGAACATCATCGGGTGCATCGACAAATACCACCGCATCACAACGACGTCGCCAGCCTGCTTCCAGCAACACGGCTGCGTCCAGCAATACCCCCTCGCACCCCTGTTTCACTCCTTCTGCGATCGCATCAACGATCTGTTGTTCGATCGCGGGGTGTACGATCTGCTCCAAGTCACGTCTGGCAGTTTTCTGGTCTTCCGAGTCCCCAAAAACGCGCTGAGCCAGCACTCCGCGGCGGATCTCACCAGACTCATCCAGGATGTCGTTGCCAAATCGCCGCCGAAGCGACTGCTTCACATTTTCCATCCGAAGTGCCACGTGCCCCATCTGGTCAGCATCAATCCTCAACACGTTCGCGTGCTCAGCAACCCATCGAGTCACCGCCGATTTGCCCGATCCAATCCCGCCAATCACTCCAATGACTGGGACGTGGGGCGGTGATGGGATTGCCGTGTTCATGATCAACGCTACTCCGCTTTCTCGACTGTCACAAAGACGGGCGGGCTGGAATAGGTCGCTTTCATGACAAAATTGATCGCGAAATTGGCCATCACAACCCCGACCTGTTTCTCTGCGGGTGGGGCAGTCTTGTCCGCTTTCAATGTGATGACCCCTTCGCTCGTCGTTCCTGTCAGCAGTGTCTTGCTCTGATTCCCATCGATCGTCACTCCCTCGGGCAAACTATTTGCAAATACAGAATCCAGATGCTTGTAAAGCATATCGAGCGTCACGTTTTGATTGACATCCTTATTTCGCTCCAGCGTCACAGTGATTTTTTTGGATTCACCCGGCTTCAGATGAATATCGGTCTCGCTCAGCTTGATCGAGAGAATGTCTGAAGGAGGCCCGATGCTGACGACATGCGATTCCACGGGATAATGACCACGTCCACCGCCGGGCGAGTAATACTCCTGGAACGGAGAGGCATTGGCAGACAACTCCAGCGGTGGCTGATTTTCGCCGTGCGGATGCTTGGCAGTTCCATAAATCTGCAATTCATTGGCCAGCATCGGGGAACCGGCTGCGGCGATCAGGACAATGCAACCATCCTGCCCTTTGCCCGCAAGGATTTTTCCACAGGTCGCGACCACTTCAGGGGGCAGACCAGTGACATGTAGTTGCACTTCACCCGTGAATCCATGTTTCCGGACCACGCGTGCGAAGATCGCATTGCTCATTCCTGGCGTTAGCAGCGTTTTGTCAGTGTCGAGCTGCAATTCAAAATAGGGAACCGTGCGAGTGATCTGCAGCGCATATTCGAAACCCGGCCCCCCGCGGAGGTGTACATCACGGACCTCTACAGTAAACGTCCCGTCGGCAGGGGCTTCCCAACCTTCGAGATATGTGTCCGAGAACGTCAGCCTGCCAAACCGACCATCGTCATCCTCGCGCAATGCCTGCCCCTTGTCATTCAAGATCCTCAGGAATGAATCGAGGTTTGACATCTGTCGCCGGGCGATGATTTCAAACGTGAATTTCTCTCCCTTCTTCGCAACGAACGAATAACAGTCGAGATCTGCTTCGGATTCGATACGTCCGTTGATGACGTGCGGAATCTCGACGACTGCTGCCGTCTGCGGAGAATTGTTGTCCGTCGCAGGTTCGTTGAACGTTGGCAGATCCGTGACATAGAACGGAACCAGATTCGTGACCTGATCTCCCAGCGTCAATGGCATGTAAAAGCTGCCTGGCCGCGTCCCCTCGGGAATCTTGATCGTCGGCTTCAGGCCTGGTGGCAGAAAGACCCCACTCAATTCGACCGCCGTATCGACTCCTGCTTTCACAGCCTTTGGAAATGCGCCGGTGACATAAGGACGCGAATTCGCTTCGATGCAGTATTCCCAGTTGACATTTCCGTGATAGCGGACATCACGCAGTTCCAGGATGTATTCCCCTGCCCGCTCGAACTGATACGTCAAGAATGGATCGGCAAAAAAGGCATTGTCCGACATCGCCAGAACGCCACCCTGCAGATCTCGGAGGAACAGGATGGGATCGGCATGAGCCTGCAAGTCATGAATTTTGTCCTGCAATCGCTGGCAGCGGACGTGGAATGAAATCGACTGACCGGCGGCAGCGGTGAACTTGAAGAAGTCGAAGTCCTCCACCTTTTCGATCGTCCCGCACAACGTAGCGGGAAGCGTGACGGCCTGTGCTTTTTCGGCGGTGTTGTTATCAGCCGCTTCGACAATCACGGGATCACGAACGATGACGACTTGCGCGAGCGTACTCGCGCCATTGGGAGTGGCCACCCGCAGTTCACGAACCCCTGGAAGTGCATCGGCCGCCACCGTAAACTTGACCTTCAGCTTGGTCAGTTCCTTCGGCTTCTCACCAGGCTTAGGGGGATCCTTGGGGGCTTCCGGTGGAACAACTTCCGCTTTGACGCCCGTCCCGCTGACAAAAACTTGATACGCCCCTGCCATGGTATAGCGCGACTGCAATTCACATTCGGACGACGTTCCAATTTGAATTGCCACGGGCTTGAGGCTCATCAGCATCGGATACGACGTCTGAGCGTCAGCCTGTCGCGAGACAGCGTAGCTCAGAATGCACGGAATCAGCAGAAGTCGACGGAGTAAATTCGCGTTGTTCATGGTGAGGTCCTGTTTCCGGGAAGGACTTTGGCAGGATCAGCAGGCGGCCCAGACATCATAACGGATCAAGGAACACGAATCTAACCCGCAATTTTCAGGGATCGCATTTTCGGCGTTGGCGAATTCATCGCGTCACTGAAGCTCGGCGGAAGTTAACGACTCGGACAGGCGATTGCCTTGGCGGTTGCGTCCCCTGTGGTTGCGATCAGCTTTCATTGATGCCACAATTCCAAGTTGCATGGCAATGCCATTCGGGCAACGAGCAGGGTTCAAATGGGCTTTTACAGGATCTAGAGACATGTCGGTGCTGAATCTGCCGAGGCATCCCGGGTTATTTTCGACAACGCGATTGGGATTGGTAACGTCGAATGAGATGTCTGCGACTCTGCGCGATTGGATGATCCTGATTGCGGCAGGGATCGGGGCCGCCTGTGCATCGGTGTTTCTCGACTTGAAAATCCAAAGGGTCCCCGGACACGCGATCTTGCGAGTCGTCTTTCCCATGGCAGTCGGACTGGCTCTGGTTCCGCGAAGGGGTGCCGGATGTGTGATGGGAGTCACAGGATTTGTTACTGGCTTGTCCCTTTATCTCGCCGGATTCAAAGGCGAAGGGATTGGTGTCGGTGCCCTAGCCAGCCTTACGGCCACCGGCCCGATCCTCGACTGGACGTTGCGTCGGTCGAAAGGGGGATGGTGGCAATACGTACTGTTTGGCCTGGCGGGCCTGGCGAGTAACACTCTGGCGTTTGTCGTCCGAGCCAGTGCGAAAGCGATGGGATGGGAGATGGCCGGGCGAAGGCCTTTGGGCGAATGGATCATGCAGGCTTCGGTGACGTATCTGTTGTGTGGACTCGCCGCAGGTTTGATCAGTGGCATTATTTTGTTTTACGGCCGCAAGACGACGGAATCACCGACGGAGACGCACCTGTGATTTACGTCGGAATCGACGACACGGACATTCTCGGTTCGCGAGGAACCAACCAGTTGGCACGCGCCATTGTTCAGGCCGCGACGGACTGGAAGTGTCAAGGAATTGTCCGCCATCAGTTACTGGATGACCCAAGAATTCCCTACACGTCGAAGAATGGTTCAGCGTCAATTGTTCTGGAACGACGCCATGCATCCGCTTCTGACCTCGGTTCGGCGGCAGAATCACGGGATGAAGTGATTGCGATCTGTCGGCGAGTCATGCGGGAATGGTTTATTGTTGGCAGTGATCCGGGACTGTGCGTGACGGATCATGTCCCCGATGTGGTGACGCAGTTCGGTCAGCGATGCAAATGCGAAGTGATGACACAGACGGAAGCCAGACAACTGGCAGCCGAAAACGGGATTCATCTGGAAGGATTGGGCGGAACCGAGGGAGGTGTGATCGGGGCGCTCTCGGCCGTGGGGTTGATCGTCACCGGAGACGATGGGCGAGTCGTTCAATTGGGCGAATGGCCCGACGACCTTTCGGGGCCTCAACCTGTGACAACGCTTCAAAACCGCGGAATCGTCGTCGAAGAGATGGATACAGGCCTGCACATTGAAAACGGGACGATTGATGTCGGCAAGCACCTACGTCCAAACCTGCGTCAACGACAGACCAAACTCTTTGTCCGCAAGTCGTCCGATTCTCTGACCAGCGACTTTCAGGCCATCAAACTGACCTGATGTCGCCTGGCCAGGACTTGTTTTTGGGTTCGACCAATCAGCCGGAGCGCGATAGCGGCCGGATTCAGCCGTGGGCTAGCACCCAACGTCTTCGCGAATCCCTACCTGCTAAAATAAACAGCGATTGCTCAGGGCATCGGCGGTGGTGGCGGGACTTGGCGCTGGAAGAAGGGGCTCCAGTCTGGAACCTGCTCTGCAGCCATCCACCCGCTCAATTGTGGAGCCCAGAGCAACGTCTTGCCGCTGATACGTCCTGCCTGGATTCCCTGTTGAATCTGTTCCGGCGAATACGGCCCCTGCGTCTGACCGTTGACCGCGACATGCCAGGCGGGTGGTGGAGGCGGTGCTGGAGGTCCACCTGTCGGGCCGCCAAATCCGATGCCAGGGGCCGACATCATTCGGCCCGCCATGGCGATCCCCATCCCCATTCCCAAGCCTTCTCCACCGCCGCCATGTGCCCCGGATTCTCGGATCGCTTCACCAAACGAATACTGCTGGAACTTTGACATGTCGCCAATCACGCCCATACTTGTGCGAGTGTCCAGAGCCTTCTCGACCGCTTCTGGAAACGAGATGTTGACGATAAACAATTGAGGGATTTCCAACCCGTATTCGTCATCGATTTTCTCTTGGACATACTTCCGCAGTTCTTCGCCGAATTCGCGATAATGGGCTGCCAGATCCAGAGCAGCGACCTGCTTCTCGGCAATCATGTCAGCAAACGCTGAATTGATGATGGATCGAAGAAGTTCGGTCACTTCATCCGCTTCGACAACTCCATCGGTCCCCACCAGTTCCGTCAGCAATGCCTTCGGCTCAACCGCTTTCAGAGCATACGTCCCGAAGGCTCGCAGGCGGATCGGACCGAACTCGGGATCCCGCAGCATGATCGGATTGGGGGTTCCCCACTTCAGATCAGTGATCTGACGGGTACTGATGAAATAGACTTCCGATTTGAAAGGGCTGTTGAATCCGAACTTCCAGCCTGCCAGGGTACTGAGGATCGGCAGGTTTGCCGTATTCAGCGTGTGAGTCCCCGGTTCGAAGATATCCCCAACTTTGCCGTTGAGAACAAATACAGCCAGTTGCCCGGGTCGAACAATCAGTTGCGCCCCCTGCTTGATCTCATTCTGGTACCGGGGAAACCGCCAGACGAGCGTGTTCCGGGTGTCATCGAGCCATTCGATGATATCGATCAGTTCGCCGCGAAGTTTGTCGAAAAGTCCCATGGTGTTGTCCCAAAACGAGGATGCAGATTCACGGTGTGGATTCTATCCACCAGTTGTACAACGTCTCAAGGACTCGGGCGGATCAAAGGAGTTCTCAATCAATTTCGATGCTGCCCTTCTGATTCGGGATTGTCGATGAGTCAGAATACGATTGTGTGCGAATTGCCTTGAAGATTATGCTTGCATCTCACTTCCGTGTCAGTTTCCCGTCCGGTTATTGTCGTCTCGATTCTGCGGAGTAAGGTCATGGTCATCGACAGTGAGTCTGGTGAATTCGACGACGCTTCAGAACCAGATGCTCAATTCTCATCACCAGATTCGCCACAGGCCGCTTCGGATTTGGTCCCGTTCGATCCGCCGGCCGATTTTGACCATGGCGAAGAATTCCAGCCAGAGATTCCTCGGCCGATCCCGCGGAAACTGAGACGTGGTTCGTTTGCCCGGCGAAATCATGGGATCGCAATGACCTGGACGGCATTGGGAGCCGCATTCGTGCTGATCTCTCCCTGGGATGTTGTCTGGAAAATGTCGTTCTATGTCCTGCCGCTCGCGTATCTCGGCTGGGTCGGCCTGGCAATGATTGCAATTGGCGTAATTGTCCTGATCCAGAATCGACTCACAAAAAAGCGGTTCGAGTACGTCGTTTCAGGTCAACCATTTGTTGGTCGAGTTCTGGATGTGCAGGAGCATGAAACCGTCACAATCAATCCAGAAACCAAAGCGCCGATGACCCGGGTTCGCAATCAGATCGCCGTGGAATACGAAAACCCCGAGACCCGCCGATCAGAATTTGCGACCCTGCTGACAGATGAGTCCTGGGACAAATCGCAAACGGTTCATCACTCGCTGGAGGTGCAACCCGGTGACTATGCCACTCTTGTCGCGATGCCCGGGAATATTGCCGCGTCCATCAGGATTTACGGACTGCTGGGACTCGATCCCAAACGCGAGTTACTGAAATTCAAAGGAAAGCCGCTCTCCGGAATCTCGCCCGTAAAGGCGATTGCCATTGCAGGAATCGTGTTCGGTATCCTGTGGATGTTCGTCGGTTTCTTTTACGTCCTCACGTTCTGTTTTCCTGAAGAATGGAACTGGCCGCTCGGAATGACCGCGATGGGACTGGGGGGAGTTGCCGGTGCCATTCTGGGTTTGGTGATACAGAGAAATTCGGGGACAGATGGAAAGGATCCCAACAAGAGTTCTGCGGTTGTCCTGGCGTGCAGCTTCGGCCTGATTGGCCTCTTCGCGGGGTTGATGGGATTGGGGTTGATCAATGCCCTCTGCGACAAATCTCCTTCCAGGTACCAGCCAATCGAAGTCGTCAATCACTGGCAGACGACGCACAATTTTATCATTCGCGATTATGAACTGGAGTATTCCGAATTTGGCATCGCCAAAACGACAAAGGCGCATGTGTCGGTGGATACGTTATTGAGAATCGGCCACACCAGATTTGGGGTTAAGGAACTTCGTGACGGGGGGCTTGGACTCGAATGGATCGCAGGATATCACCCGCTGGAATGGCTTCCCGTCGACAACCCAACGCCTGAACAGTTGAAGCAGGCCGTCGTGGTCAGATCCGGAACATGGAGCCTGAAGCTTCAAAACAAATTCGGAATCACGCCCACAGCGCAGATGATTGAACAGGCCAGAAAAGACGACCTTGAGATGAAAACGATCAAGGTATACCCGTTGATTCTGCTCCCTGACGGAAAGACGGCCCTCGCGCCCGACGCACTGGTTCAACGAGCCAAATCCGAGATTCAGGACGCCATCCCGTGAGATTCGACGAAATCCTGTGCGACGGCCAATGAGCGTTTGCCACAAGTCTTCAAGATGGCTTCAGCCCCGTAGTGGTCTGTCTACCGTTAAATGTCAGCCTCGGTTACACTCCGGTTTCACGTCAGGTTGCGTCTTCATTTCAGGGATGACCGGGGGAGGCCAGGAT
>JBAWWJ010000014.1:0-66216 GCA_037146815.1 Planctomycetota bacterium | reverse complement strand
GGTTAAGCATAGTTCGCTTTTCCTCGCGCCCACTTTTCTTGGGCAAGTCCACTGCATTACTCTCTGTGCCCCTCCGTGACCTCTGTGGTAAACCGCATTCATGCCCAACTGGGACCGGGAGAAGATTTACCACTGAGGGCACAGAGGAGCACGGAGGAATACAAAGGGAAATGCAAGTCACTGAAAGCTGAAGAAAAGGCAAAGGCGAGCCCCCGGCACCTCACCGCAAAGCAGGCTTCCACCAATTCGCGGAATCTTAACCTCCGTTACACACTCCGCAAACATTTCGCTGGCATCATTCCGCCACGAAATCATGGTTGGTGGTGTACCGACAGTTGTTTTTGGAATTCAGGACTTACTGAAGGGAGTTTCTGATGGCGGGTCAAATCGGGAAGCAGAAGAAGCGCGGGTTTACGTTGATCGAACTTCTGGTGGTCATCGCGATTATCGCGGTTCTGATCGCACTGCTATTGCCAGCAGTTCAGCAGGCGCGTGAAGCCGCCCGCAGGACGCAGTGCAAAAACAACCTGAAGCAGCAGGGACTGGCTCTGTTTAACTACGAGAGCACCCACAAGGTGTTTCCACCTGCTCGAATTGACCTCAGTGGACTGGCCTATGTCCCCGGCGGCTTCTACCAGGCCAGTTGGACGACAATGTGCCTGCCATATCTGGATCAGGGACCGCTCTATTCGGCATACAACTTCAACTTGACCTGGAGCGATCCCGCAAATCTGAGTGTCACCACGACGAATCTTGCCGCATTCGTTTGTCCCTCTGCGACAACAGGTCGCGTCACTCCGCCTGCAACCGTCAAAGATGGTGTAGGCAATCCATACCCCGCTGGGACCCCCTACGGCAACTGCGACTACGGTTCAATGAACGCCGTTCGTCCAGCCTATTTTCTGAGTAATGGATTGCCAGTTCCTTCAATGACAATTGTCACCAATACTGCATCTCCAGCAAGTGCGAGCAAGTATGAATGGGATGGTGGATTGAAGAAGGGGGCTGCCACCCCGATTGCAGCGATCACGGACGGGACTTCCAACACGATGATGTGCGTGGAAGATGCTGGTCGTCCGCAGATCACCGTCTTGTCCAAGACCACCGTTGCTACCACCAAGGATGGCTGGGGCTGGGCAGATATTCAGGCGGGATACAGCCTGGATGGGGCCACCTCCGATGGATTGATCGTTGGAAAGGCAAGCTGCACCATTCCTTCCGGTCCTTGTGCGTTGACGACTGTGGCAGCACCGTATGCGATCAACATGCTGAACGACAGCGAAATGTACGCCTTTCACGTCGGTGGCTCCCATGTGCTGATGTGCGATGGATCGGTCCGATTCCTGAGCAGCAACATTTCTGCATCAACACTGAGTGCTCTGGCGACCCGCAATGCCAGCGATATCCCAGGCGAGTTCTAATCTCTGCCGAAAGAATGTCGCTGAGCGGCTTTTGCAATTTGAATTGACAGAACAAAGTCCCCATCTCCATTGAGCATTGCCTGATGGAGATGCGGGACTTCAGTTTTATCCGTTAGAAATTTTCGCCGGGAACCGCTATGAAATTCGAATGGATCTGCCTGCTGACTTTTGCCATGTCCGCCGCAGGTATTGCAGCCGAACCACGCCTGATTGGACGGGTGGAGATCCCTTCAGCCGTTCCCGACAAATCCGGCGAACAGGGGAGTCTGGAAGGGGGAATTCCGGCGAATCAATGGGGCGGGTTTGGCTCCGGTATCGCCTGGTTGGGGACAGGAAATCGTTATGCGGTCATCTCGGACCGCGGCCCCGCTGACGGCGCAACGACGTACCGCTGCCGGTTTCACATTGTTGAAATCAACGTCAGTCCACGGGGTGCCATCGGTATGGAACTCCTGGAGACGCGACTTCTTTCCAACGAGGGTGGGCTCCCGTTGGTAGGGTCACTCAAGGCTCTGCCAGATTCCGGAATTCCTGCTGCTCGATTCGATCCAGAAGCAATTCGACCTTCAGGGCGTGGGACGTTTTATATTTCAGATGAATACGGCCCCTCGATCTTCGAGTTCAATTCCAACGGACGCCAGATTGGCCAATTAACGATCCCTGAAAAGTTCTTGCCACTGCACCCTGCGGCCGATCCCAATCTGGAACTCCCACCCCTGAATGTTCGTGGTCGTCAACCGAATCGTGGCATCGAATCGATCGCGATTTCTCCTGATGGCAACACGATCACGGCCTTGATGCAGGGACCATTGATCCAGGATGGTGCATTGGATGAGATGAACAAGCGAATTGGCGTAAATCTTCGGATGTTGGAAATCAATCGTGCCAATAAGTCGACTCGTGAATTCCTGTATCAACTTGATCAGCCGACGAATGCCTGTCACGAAATTGAATACGTTTCGCCGGGCAAATTTCTCGTGATCGAACGTGACAGCAAATTGGGCGTCGGTGCGGCCGTCAAACAGATTATCGAAATTGATACGCGTGAAGCGACGGATATCAGCCAGATTGCATCGCTGCCGACGAAAGAGATTCCCGCAGGAGTAAAGCCCGTGGCGAGGAAACTCTTTATCGACTTGCTCGATCCGCGCTGGAAGCTGGCAGGAGAGTCCTTCCCGGAAAAGATTGAAGGAATCACGTTCGGACCGACTCTGAAGGATGGCTCGCGACTACTGCTGATTACCAGCGACAACGACTTTCTGCCGCTGCCAACATTTGTCTATGCTTTCGCGGTCACTCCCTGAATATCGCGAGCGGCTTATTACGGCGATTGACGTGAGGAGTACCGCTGGAGCGATACAAGGTATTGAGGTCGCCAGGTCGGGCCGTGCTTCCGCTGTTGGTACTCGATCCAGTTGGAATCCTGTAGCAGGTCCTCACCCTTCACATACTGGGCCCCTTCAAAATAGTGCAACAGATAATCGGGCTTCAGTCGATCGATCTGGTCAGGTGAAAGATATTGAACCCGATAGGCTGCGAGTTGACGCTGGTTGTCAGCCTGGGCAATCACAAATTCGCTGTCAGGATGCGTGACGTGATAAATACGTCGAGGCAACAGGTAGTACGAAAGGAAGTAGAGTTTCTGGTCGCTGACGACAAAAATCCGGGAACCGGGTGGGGTCATCAGTGAGACATAGCGAATGACATCGCGATTGGAATCACTGATGTTTGGCAGGATTGTTCGTCCGGGAAGCAATCGATAAACCGGCCACTCCCACAGTCGGCGCTGAAGGCTCAAACCACCATGGACGACTGCCAGTCCGATCCAGGCAAGAACCATCAGCCTGCAGGTCGTCGCGACAATGAAGCCAGCCCCCGGCGGAGCGGTGACTTGCCAGAATTGTTTGACCAGACACCCAAAGAATGGAATGGCCGTCCGCTGTTTCCACCAGACAAGCGAGACCGCCAGAAAACCAATCGAGGCCACGCATCGCAGCAGCCACACCGACGCTGTTGCCGCGGATGACGCCTCGTACCGTAAGAACTCATCGTTCGGTACGCGATCCACCGCCCAGGCCTGTGCAACTTCGATTGGTAAAATCCACGCCGCGCCGGCGACAATCACCAGACTGCACCAGACGCCAATGATGGTGCGGTGGATACGACGATTGAGTGCCACAGACGAATTGTTGACCACTCGGCCCCCTTGCCCAAATCTCGGTCAGTTCCTGATGGCTGACGTTCGAAACTTTCGTGCCTCAATTCAGTCGAATCGCCAATCACTCTGTTTGATCGCTACTTGCCAATGCAGTAAAGAAACCGGTCGGATCGGATCAAAAGTCGGTTACCGTCAACAGCGGGGCTGCCATTGAAGATGCTGCGATCAGTGAGATCGTTCATCGCCAGTTGCTCAAACTCCGGTTTTGCTGCCACGACGAATGTCCGCCCCTCACGGCTCAGGTAATAGATCTTTCCGTCCGCCAGCAATGCCGACGAATAGACCTGCTCTGCCCGTTCCAGCCGTTTCTGGTAAACAATTTCGCCCGTATCAGCTTTCGCGCAGTTCGCAATGCCACTCTCGTGAGCCCAATAAAGATATCCGTTCCAATACACAGGAGACGAGACATTTGAGCCTTTGACGCTTGTCCATAGGCGATGTGATTCCGTCACGTCACCACTGCCGCCGGTTCGCACTGCAAGCGCGGCAACGCCCGAGCGACCGCCAAGGCAATAGACAACGCCATCTGCGGCCACAATACTGGGAACCATGTACCAGCCGATGTCGGTCTTACATGTCCAGAGTGACTTACCCGATGCGGGGTCGAATGCCAGGACCTTTCCCTGCATTGATATGATCAATTCCTGACGGCCAGACTTGGCGATCACAACAACGGGTGTATTCCACGATTCGCGGATTCCAGACGCTCGCCAGATCTCTTTTCCTGTACTTCGATCAAGTGCGATCAATGATTCGCTCTCGACACTCGCGTTGATGATCAAGAGATTACCGTGAATAACCGGTGACGAAGACGTTCCCCAACCGTGAGTCTTCGATCCGACATCGGCTTGCCACTTCTGTCGGCCGTCGTGACCAAAGCAAAAGACGCCCGTCTTGCCGAAGAAGACATAGATCCCGCTGGAATCGACCGCAGGTGTATTTGCGGCAAAACCGTGATCACGAATCCGATCTTCTTCCGGTAGTTTTGCAGGAACAGCCTGATCCCAGACTGTTGTTCCGTCTGTTCGCTTCAATGCGATCAGGTGACGCTTGAGATCGTCCTTCTTACCGTCCTTGCCGGGGACGAAAAATCCAGTATATGCTGTCAGGTAGATGCGGTCGCCAAATACAATTGGACTCGAAGCACCCGCACCCGGTAGCGCGACTTTCCAGGCGATGTTTTTATCGGTGCTCCATTCCGCCGGCAGGTTTTTCGCGGAACTGATTCCCATTCCCCCCTCACCTCGAAAGGCGGGCCAGTCCTGATCACTGGCCGGGGAATCAGCCGCTCTGAGAAAATCGTGCCCGGCGACGAGCATCGCCAGCGATACAGCGATTGTGGTGATCGACGTACGAATGGTCATGAGTGCTCTCCGTAAAGTACGAATGTACGTTAAACGGGAGAGTCTCGAATATCAGCCGGAAGACTCGTCTCCGGTTGATCCGGAAACAAGCACCTGCCGGCTGATCACTTCAATCACAAGCCCGTTCGTCAACTGGTGGCTTTGGCCTCAGTACGCACGCTGCGTTTCCGCTCTTGTTCCGTCAATTTGATCTTTCGCAGGCGGATGATCTGTGGCGTCACTTCCACGTACTCATCATCTTCAATGTATTCGAGCGCCATTTCCAGTGACATTTTGCGAGGTGGCTTCAGGATCACGTTGTCGTCCGACCCCGAGGCTCGCATGTTCGTCAGTTTCTTTTCCCGGATCGGGTTGACGATCATGTCCGTGTCGCGCGAGTTTTCGCCGACAATCATCCCTTCGTAAACATCTTCACCAGGACCAACGAAGAATTCCTTGCCGTCCTGCAATTTGAACAGTGCGAACGGAACCGCTCGACCCTGTTCTTGTGAGACCAGCACGCCGTTCCCTCGATGAGGGACTTCCCCTTCGATGGGCTTATACCGGTCGAACCGGTGGTGGATGATCGCTTCGCCGCGCGTCGCGTTCAGCATGCGTGTTCGAATTCCAATCAGTCCACGTGCCGGAATCGAAAACTCGACGTGAGTTGTTCCTGTGGAGTTCGCTGTCATTTCGATGACTTCGCCACGTCGATTTCCGGCGATTTCCATGACTGGGCCGACTTCGCCCGTCGGGACATCGATTTCGAGAACTTCGAATGGCTCGCACAGCTTTCCATCGATCATCTTGCGGATGACGGTCGGCTTGCCAACGGAAAGCTCATACCCTTCGCGCCGCATCGTTTCGATCAGAACTGCCAAGTGCAGCACACCACGACCAGAAACCTTAAACGCTTCAGTATCCCCGGATTCTTCGACTCGCAAGGCGACGTTGGATTCCAATTCACGCATCAGTCGGGAGTGGATATGGCGAGTTGTCAGGTACTTTCCACCGCCAGGTTGACCTGCGAACGGCGATGAATTGACCGTGAACAGCATCGAAATCGTCGGTTCATCGACACTGATTCGAGGCAATGCGACCGGATTCACAGGGTCCGCGACGGTGTCACCAATTTCAGGCTTCGTCAGACCCGTCAAGGCGACGATATCACCGGCGGTTCCCTCAGTGACCGCAGTCCGTCCCAATTTGTCGAAGACTTCGACGGTCACGATCTGTTCGGCAACATTCTTGCCGTCGGCCTTCATCAGAACCACTTTCTGGAGCGGCTTAATGGTTCCACTGACAATCCGTCCAGTAGCAATTCGACCGACGAACTGCGAATACGAGAGTGACGTCACCATCATCTGGAACGGGCCCGTGGGATTCGTCAACGGCCCTGGGACGTGACGAACGATCATGTCGAGCAGTGGCTTAATCGAATCTGACGGCTTTTCTGGATCGTGCGTTGCATAACCGGCCCGTCCGCTGGCGAAGACGTATGGAAAATCGAGAGTCTTGTCGTCGGCCCCCAATTCGACGAACAGGTCGAAGGTTTCCGACAGGACGTCCTGGGGCCGGGCATCGGGGCGGTCGATCTTGTTGACGACGACGATGGGCTGCAGTCCGACTTCCAATGCTTTTTTCAGCACGAAGCGGGTTTGTGGTCGGGGGCCTTCGAACGCATCAACGAGCACCAGTGCACCGTCTGCCATTCGCAGGACTCGCTCGACTTCGCCGCCAAAGTCAGCGTGGCCTGGCGTATCGATAATGTTAATTTTGATCTCGCCGTACATCAGGGCGATGTTCTTGGCGAGGATTGTGATGCCGCGTTCGCGTTCCAGGTCATTGGAATCAAGAATGCATTCCCCCTGCAATTGCGATTCCCGGAACTGGCCGCTGGATTTGAGCAGGCAATCGACCAAAGTGGTCTTACCGTGGTCAACGTGGGCAATAATGGCAATGTTTCGAATGTCAAACCGTCGCATGGTGGCCTCCGCGCGGTGGAAGTCCGACAGTACTGGGATTACAGGCCCAGGATGTCTGGAATTTCAGCGGGCGATGTCAAAAAACTCGTTGAGCCGACATCTCGAACCGAGACGCAACTCTGGAACAATCGGGACAGACTGACAGACCGGCCGGGAATGGTGTTTAGTCGCGGTGGGCGAAATCACGGGCAGGCAAACTGACAGACACAGCATGCCTGGCAGTTCCGGGCAGGCGGAACATCAGGATACCAGAGAAAACAGGGGTAGAGAAGCCCACACTCTGGAAAGTGCCCGGCATTCCCGCAATTTCGGTCTATCCCAGTCGTCCGCAGACAAAATCCAGCAGTGCGATGGAGTTTTCCTGTAACCACAAATGCAATCAGGGATCGTCGCATCAAACGACAACCCCTGATGTAAGTGCATTACGGCACGGTAGCTCAGTCGAGTCGCTTGACCCGGATATTTTTGAAGTGGACGCGGCTGCCAGGATCATGGGCCTGCAGTGCAAACGTTCCCTTATCGATCTTGCGGGTGAAATCCTTACCGGCTTCCAGACCTTCAGGTTCGTCGTAATCAACAACAACCTTGTCGTTGATCTTGATCTTGATGTTCTTCCCCTTCACGATCACGGTTTCGGTGTACCACTCGTCGTCCGGAACATGCTTTTCCAGGACCTTCTTGACCGCGTAGAGGCTTCCCGTCTTCTGCGGGTCCTTTTCGTAGGTGTTGTTCACCTGTGCTTCGAAGCCGTACTTCGGCCATCCTTCAGGCTGGAATTGCGTGTGGAAATAAATCCCGCCGTTGCTGTTCTTTTCTGTTTTGACGTCGACTCGCAGTTCGAAATTGACGAACGGCTTCTCATCACCGACGAAGAACAAATGGCTGCGTTCACCCTTAGCGACAATCGCGCCGTCCTTAATTTCCCAACTCTCGGGACGTTCATTGATCTTCCAGCCAGTCAACGATTTGCCGTCGAACAGCTGAACAAATCCTTCTTCCTTGTCGGCCGCAACAGCGACTCCCAAGCCTGCCAGGCAAACGACCGCCAAACACTTCAGCACGCGAATCATGGATGGTCCTTACTTCTTGAAAACGGTTGCAACAGTCCGATCAATACCGGGAGATTTGCGATTCCGGCCCCCGATGTCGGCGACCAGTAGTGTGCCGAAGCCGATCGCTGCTGTAAATCGTGCGGACTCGACAGTTCGGATTTGCTCGATCTGGAAATGGCGTAGTTTGATGTGGAATGCGTGGAAGATACGATAAAAAATCTTCAGGCCAATCATCAGCGTGTTTGTTCTCCGGTGGAATCGTTTGAAATCCTTGAGGGGATGAAGAACACCCAGCAACCTCAGTTCAAAGTTCGGATGCAGTTCGCAGGCGAACCTGAGCAAACAAACGTTTACCTGTTCATCTGCATCGACCCACTGCAGACTTTCCGCGACGAAGACTATGCGCGGATGCAATCGATGTAATCAAACTTTTGAGGGGTCGGGCCTGCGATATTTCGATTTTGGCCAGACTGAGATTTTCTTTTCTGACCACGGTCTAATTCGGCCAAAATCGAAATATCGCAGGCCCGACCCCGACAACACATTCGATCGCGTCGTCATGCTTGGCTGTGTTATTAGCGTTTCCAGGATCGACCAGGAATCGCGAGGAATTCTTCAACATCCGAGATTAGTGGACGCCATACTCGCATGAAAGAGTCAACTGCAGCCTTGTCTTCATCCGGCCATCTGATTCCCGCTCGCAACGTTGTCGTTAGCACGCGACGGTCGCCAGTTACCGTCAACAGATATTTCGGAAAGTCGTCAACACACCCGTCGTAGACAGGCTTCAGCTTGGCAAGAACGTCAGCGCACTCTCTGATTCTTGAATCAGGAAATACCATTTCGAATGCTCGTTCCAAGCGGCGGCCCTGGCTACACCACGACGCTTCAACAATCGCTGTGCCATTCGTCGCTTCTAACACCCATTTCACAAGATGTTCAGTGAATCCGTCGCAGAACTCTGCGCGCAGGTGCATGGATATGGGTTTTCGTTCGCAATTGACGAGGGTAGCCCCTGTTGCCCGTCTTCGGGCTACGGGGATCGGTAGGCGTTACAGATGTAAACGAAATCCTAATATTCCTTGAGTCCATTCCGACTCGTTTTTCCCTGCACCGATTTGATTGCTTCATGTGCCGATCGGCGTTCGAAGTAGTCCTCACTCTTGGACAACTTTTCCAAAGTCGGCATTGCGTCAGCAGCAGCGGGGCCCATGGCATCCACCAGGAACAACAACGCTCGGCGAACTGGTAAGTCACGTTCCAAACCCGCAATGATCTGCGGCATTGCGGGACCTGCGTGCTTCGACAAACGTGACAGGGCCTGAGCGGCATGGACGACCACCTGTCGATTTTCATCCTTGAGCGCCGCTGCAAGGACAGGAATCGTTTCGGCCGCATGCGATTCCAGTTGACTCATCACCTGAAATGCTTCGCCGCGCAGTTCGGCATTGTCGGATTTGGCGATCTCCAGCAGTTGCGGAAGTGCTGGTTCAGCCGCAGCGCCGAACAGTGCCAGTAAGTTCAGGGCTTCCAGTCGTGTTTCATCATTCTTCAGATCTTCGACAAGCAGCTTTACGATTGTCGGCGCGGTCTGTTTCATCTTGGTGAACGCGCCAAATATTACTTCGGTACTTTCACCACGACGCCACATGGCAATCAGTTCCGGGACAACTTCCTCGGCATCGTTGTCCAGGCTTCCGAGTGCTTCAGAGATTGCGTATCCCCGCATGGGGTCTGAAATATTCTGCATCATCAAGGGAAGTGCAGGTTTGGCCGCAGGCCCCATTTTGCCAATGATCTTGTAGACATATCCCTGTTCCGAACCACCTTCAATTTCTTCGATGAGCTTAGGCAGAATGGCAACCGCCCTGGAGCCTTGAGCAATCAGTCCTTCGGCAACCTTGTACTTTGTCTTTGGGTTGTCGTAGCCAGCCATCAGGCGTGGTAGAAGATCAGCGGTGTCAGGGGCAATTCGCGCCAGTGCGATTGTCGCTGTCAGGCCCGCCTCTCCCTTATCACTGGCCATCAACGCCTGCAAGGCCGGCACCGCTGAACTGGCTTTCGCTTCAAAGTATCCAAGCATTTCTGCAGCGCGACTTCGAATTGGATCACTCTCGTCCTGAATGGCTTTCGTCAGACGAGGGATCATCGATTCGCCATGTTTTGCCAATTCGGATTGTTCAAACGTTATCGTGGATTTCAAGCTCTGCACGATCAGTTCGTGGACTTCCGGCTTCGACGGCGCGATTTTGAAAAGTACATAGGCAATCTGCGATTGCTGCCATTCCTTGGAACGCCCGGCCAACTCAATGAGATTCGGCAGCGCCGGAGCGGCAGGTTCGCCAATTTGTCCCAGATACTGTACGGCATGCTGCGAGAAGTTGTTGTCGTCGGACTTCAGCACTTCTCTCAAAACTTTCAATGCGACATCCAGATTTTCTCCCTCGTGTCCCAATGCAATCGCGGCTGACATCCGGACCTTCAGGTCCTCATCAGTGCAGAGTTCCTTCAATGTTGCAGCGGCCGACGCAAAGTCTTCTTTCATCCCGGCCAGATCACGAATGAATGCCACCCGTCTTTCGGTGGGAACCGCAGTATCCTTGACGATTCCACTCAGCATCACGGCTGCCGGCTCACCAATGTTTCCAATCGCCCACGCGTACCCACGGTCACCAACTCGCAGCAAGAGCGTCTTGATATCCGGCAATGCTTCGGCCGCAGCAGGTCCCAGGCGGCTCAGTAACTGAATTGCACTGCCGCCATACGCGTTATAGATCTCGGCTTCATCAGAATCCTCGCCGTCATCAATCGCGGTCCGCAGCATCTTGCGAAGTACCGGCAACTGGTCGGCAGAAACGCCGATCATCTGAACAATTCGGACAGCTTCATCTGACCTCTCCGATGCATCATCGGGTAGTGTGGCAATCAATTTCATCAAGTCGGGCAATGCCGCGGAAACGTCGATGTCGTCGTTGGCCATATTGGCAATCCCGCGAACCGCCTGCTGTCGCAATTCAACATTCGGTCCATTCAGAATGGCGACCAGTTCAGGCAACAGTCCCGGTTCCTGCGAACTCAACCTCGCCAGCGAAACTGCCGCAAGTTGCGACACCTCGGGACGATCAGACTTTCTCAATTCACGCAGCGGAGCGACCAGCCGCCGGGCGAATCGGTGCGAGACCGACTGTACAAGCTCCCGGCAATTTGCTGGAAAGTTCGGGCTGACCAGTGCTTCGGCATACGTCTTTGCCCCCGTTTCGCCCGTCTGACTGATCAACTGCATCGCGGTCCAGCGCGACATCTCGATTCGCAGCCACGGGATCAACTGCGTGACGAGTTCCGCACGATCAGCCTTCGCAGGTAGGCGGTGCAACAGAATTGACGCCAACGCGGCATTTCGCAGGTCGTCACTGTCCAACAGCTTTGCGAGTTCCTGCTTTGTCGTTCCCTTCTTCGTCAGCGTCGCCAGCATCGCCCAGGCTCGCTGTGCAACGCTCTCGTCAGCGTTTCCGCAGATCCGGCCGAGAGCCTGGATCGCCACACCGAGATCTTCAGGAAGTTCCTTGACGGCCGCTTCGAAGCTGCGAGCTTCGGTCAAGGCAGTGATGAGTTGGCCATCGACATCATGCGGATCTGCATTCAACCTCTTGATCGTTTCGCGAATATTGTATTTGACCGACTGTGACCGTGATGCGGCACCAATTTTTTCGAGATCCGGAATGACACTCTTTGCCACAGGTCCCATGATCTGTAATCCGCGGATCGCCGAGGATTGAACATGCTCATCACTGCTCCCAGCCAGCTTGACGATTTCAGGCAGCGCATCGACCGCATGCTGCTTGAGCTGGCAGATCGCCGTGATCGCATTCCCTTGCGTCCAACTGTCCGCTTCCGAGAGGACTCGAACCATTTCAGGAATTGCGGGCTTTGCATCAGCCTCCTGCCGGGCGAGGATCATGAAGATGACCTGACTTTCGCCACGCTCCGCACCTGATAGTCGTTTCTGCAGCGGTGGCACAACACCCGGAATTCTGGTTTTCATCAATTCCAAAGCGGGAAGTATGCCATCAGGAATCTTTTTCTGATCGAGCAGTGCGACCATCGCCTGTTGAACTGCGGCATCCTTGGGGGCGATCTTTGCCAGTGCGATCGGCGCTGCGGAGTTCGTCCTCTTTTCGTCCCCCTTCAACAATTCCAACAGGTCTGGAACCGCTTCAACGGCAGCGGGACCGAATTCCCCAAGTGCCTCGGCCGCTGTGTATGCGGTGTAATTATCCTCATCCTTGAGTGCGGCACGGATTTCGGGGATTGCCTCTTTCGCATTCTTGTGCAACTGTCCCAAGGCACTCAGGGCACTGCGGCGGACGTCTGTTGATTCATGCTTTAGCATGGAGCGAGCCGCCGCAACAGCTTCCGGTGAGTCGACACCCACCGTTCGCAGCATCGAAAGCGCTGTTGACTTCACTTCGTGATCGCCCTTTTGAATGGCAATCAGGTAGCGTGGCAGAATCTCGGGATGCTTGCTTTTCTCATCCCCTGAATTCGCAGCCCCCGCCAGCAGTCCGAGAATGCTCTGATGGAATCTGTTACGGGCTTCTCGCACTTCCTTTTTGGCATCGTCCGGCAATGGCTGTTCCAGCTTTTCCGCTTGTTCACTGAAAAAGGCGACCATCTGAGCGTTGCTTCGTTCGAGCATTCCGGCAGACCGTTCGCGCAGCTTCATTCCGAGCGCATCCGAGCGGACCGCTTCCATCAATGTCGGTTCCGTCTGAGGCAGTCGCAAATCAAAATTCGCCAGAACGATCGCGCAGGCAACACGGACTCCCAACGGACGTTCGGCATCCTTCAGGATCTCTTTGCACTTTTCCAGACTCGCAGCATCCTTGGATTCCGAGTCCCAGTAATCGACGGCCAGGGTATCGATCGCGGCGTTTCGTAATTCCGCTGAGAGTTCCTCATCATCAAACAATCCGACGAGACTCTTTAAACCCGCTGCTTTCATTTTACGAATGGAGTTCGAAATGGTGCTGCGTTCCCAGGCATCCGGTTTGGCGGTCAACATCTGCTTGAGCAGTCCGCGTACTTTCTGATCGGGATTGATTTCGTAGGCAGCAAACGCTTCGGCGGCAGCTTCGCGCACTGTCGAACTGGAATCCGATTGGGCAGCCTCCAAAAGCGGAAGTGCCTCTGGCAATTTGGGTTCGCAAGTCTTCAAAGCAGCGACGGCCCCGCGCCGAACATATTCTTCCTTATCGCCCGCGAGTGTCTTGATCACTTCCAGCATCGGGAGTGTCATCTTCTTCTGCCGACCGAATCCTTCTGCGATTTGAGTCTTGATCGAATAACTTCGATTTTCCGCGTTTTCGATGATCGGGATCAATGGCTCAATCTGGCCAAGTTCCGCCAATGCCATAGAAGCGTAGGACGCGCAATCCTCGTTTTTCAGCAGCTTCACCAGCAATGGCAAAACAGGTTGTGCGGCATCCCCCAATGAACCGATCGCGGGGGCGAGGTACGACATGTCCTCTTCACGTGCCGCAAGGAATGCAGGGATCAACACCGCAGCGACAGCGGTCGCATTCTCGGGATTGCTTGCCGCCAGTTCGCGAAGCGTCGCTGCGGCTGCAGTCCGAACATCGCGGACCGGGTCCTTCGATACCACGAAACCCAGCATCTCAATCACGGGCTCTGGTTCGACAGTATGCTTCTTTAATGCATTTGCTGCCGTCGTTCGAATGCGAGAAACACGATCCTGCATCAGCTTCAGTAGGGGCCCCTGGGCTCCGGAGATCGACGAATCCTGATAACTCAGCGAAGAGACGGCTCGTTCGCGCACACCAGCATGTGGGTGCTTCAGGAATTCCAACATCGCGGGCACGGATTGCGGACCGTAAAGCGAGTCCAACTTCACGCGGACTTCCTTGGGGACGTTTTCACCGTTTTCTGAATTGTCATCATCAAACAGAATGGGGGCGACATACTTGGAATTGGCGATGGTCGGCGTGGTTGGCACTGCAGGTTCTGGTTTTTCAGCCACAGGCTTTTCTGGCCTAGCTGGAGTAACCGCGACCTTTTTGGGTTCGGTCGACTCGAACGGTTGCTCCACTGGTGTGGTCGGTTTCACCGGATCGACGGCGGGAACCTTGGTTTCCGGATTCGCAGGAGGCGTATTTTCTGCAACCGTCATCTCGGGGACTTTTGCCCCGGCGTCGATCGTTGGTTTTGTGGACGAAGGTCGCTTTCGCGGTGGCGTCTCTTTTTTGGTAGTGACCGCTTCCTTACGGTTCTTATGGGAAACCCGGAACGACTCCCCGATCATGTAGACGACCAGGGCGAACAATACGGCCGCGGAGGCACCGCTCCAGATTAACAACTTGGGAATCTTCTTCTGAGGTCGCGACTGGGCAGGCCGGGCAGACGACGCGGCTGGATCAGGCAATCCTGCTGTTGGTGTTGGGAACTGCGGTACCGCAGGTACCGGAGCGGGACTGACCGGTAGCGGTGCCGGAGTCGCAGCAGGGGCGGCAACCGAAACCACAAACACCTGGCGGCAGGCAGGGCAGGCCAGCGGTCGCCCCAACAAATTCGGGTCGTCAAGCTCGCCCTTGGCGTGGCAATGCGGACATTCGACGGAAAATGATTGAGACATGGTCAAGATACTTATCTGGTGACAGGAAAACCAATTTCAATTTGGAGGAGAATCTAAGACATAATGGTAATCGTTCGAATTCAGGCGTGCACGCAAACCCTCGAGATTTCTCCCGGAACGGGTGGCTCGCTCACGGTGATATCGGGTACGATTGATCAAACGTCTGTACATGCGGTGGAAGCAGTTTGAGATCGACTTCACGGGAGCGGGTGATGCGCGGGATGAGTCATCAATGGACCGGTTGCCATTACATCGTTGTTTGCCTCGCCTTGGTCGCTACGTCAGTTGCCCTTGCAGCAGACGAACCGGCCAAGAATGTGGCCAGTTCTGATCCAGTTTTTATGGATGCGGCAATCGAGTTTTTTGAAAAGGAAGTTCGACCAGTCCTGACCAATCGTTGCCTGGAATGCCACGGCAACGGCAAGGATGAACCAAAGGGGGGGCTGTCGCTGAAGTCACGGCAGGCAGCACTGAAGGGGGGAGACACTGGCCCCGCAGTTCTACCCGGCAAAGTCAAAGAAAGCCTGCTGGTTTCGGCGATCGAATACGGCGACCTGTATCAGATGCCGCCGAAGTCAAAGCTCCCCGCCGCCGAAATTGCGATTCTGAAAAAATGGGTCGAACTCGGAGCCCCCTGGCCCAAAGAAGCAGCCACTGCGGCTGGTACCGTAAAGCCGTTTGATCTGGCGGCACGGAAGTCGGAGCATTGGTGCTGGAAGCCGATTACAGATCCAGCAGTTCCTGCAGTCAAAGATGCTGGCTGGCCACTCACTTCTGTCGATCGCTTTATCCTGGCAAAGCTCGAATCGAGTGGATTAAAGCCTGCGTCTGCGGCGGAACGGTATTCACTGCTGCGTCGAGTCTATTTTGATCTGGTCGGCCTGCCACCAACTTCAGAAGACGTCGCGGCGTTCATAAACGACAACTCTCCACAGGCACTGGAACACGTGGTCGATCGGCTGCTGAATTCCGTCCATTTCGGCGAGCGCTGGGCGCGACACTGGCTCGATCTGGTTCGCTATGCGGAGACACGTGGTCACGAATTCGAACCGATCATTCCAAACGCCTGGCAGTATCGCGACTATGTGATTCGCGCCTTGAATGCCGATGTTCCCTACGACAAATTCCTGACGGAACACCTTGCAGGCGACCTGATGCCCCCGCGGTGGCGAGATACCCCAGTCGCTGGAGATAAACCGTCGACTCGAATTAACGAGGCCGTTCTGGGGACCGGATTCTGGTTTCTCGGTGAAGAAGTCCATTCTCCCGTCGACATTCGCAAGGATGAAACCGACCGGATGGATAACCGCCTGGACGTGATGTCAAAAACGTTTCTGGGACTGACTGTCGGTTGCGCCCGCTGCCATGACCATAAGTTCGATGCGATCTCGCAACGAGACTATTATGCCCTGACGGGATACCTGATCAGTGGCAGCTACCGACAGGTTCGACTCCAGACGGAAGAACAGGACCGTCAAATTGCTGGGGAACTTCAGAAAGCTCGCGCAGCGACCAAACAGACATTTTCCGCCAATATCGCAAAGAGTTCAGGACCTGCCGTTACTAAACTTGACCAATATCTTTTGGCTGCACGGCAACTGGTCAACGACGGCATCACAACCGAAGAGGTCAAGCCAGCCGGGCCGATTGCGGAAGTCGTCTTTGCTGATTTCGAAGCCGAAACATGGAATGGCTGGAAGACGGAAGGGACTGCATTTGGAGACCGTCCACCTCGTAAAGGGGACAACGCTTATGAAGCACCGCTCGAAGGCTACAAGGGCGAACGATTGGTCAATTCACACAGGAATGCCCTTCAAGGTCCCAACAATGCGGGAACCCGCGACGCTCAGACGGGAAAATTGACCTCACCCGAATTTACGATTCAGCACAATACGATCCGCTTTCTGATCGGCGGCGGTGCTCACGCTGGTAAGACGTGTATGAACCTGGAAGTCGATGGGAAATCCGTCCGGACGGCGGCCGGCCAGAATTCTGGAATGCTGCGGAGTGAACAGTGGCAGGTCGGCGATTTGCGAGGCAAGACCGCACGAATCACGATTGTTGATTCCGAGGCGGGTGGGTGGGGACACATCCTCGTTGACCAGATCGTTTTCACAAATGACGAATCATCGCCGCGCCCTGCTATCAGACGCGAACTCGCGGCTGCTGCGAAGGCAAAAGTCGAAGCTGTTGCCACGTCAAAGGGACTGCACCCTGAGATCCTGGCAGAGTGGTGCGTGGAACTCGCTGCGCCACAAAAAGGCCATCCACTGCACGGGTTCATGAAACCAGCAGAGGCAAACCCCGCTTCGGCTGTCACGACAACCGCAGAAATTCCAGGGCTGGTCGTCGACTTTGGGCACGCGCACCCAGGAGCCGCCATTCAGGATGGAGTCTCGTTCGGACCTCAACCCGAAAAGACCGGCGAATTGCGATTCAACTCTCAAACCGGTGGACCGCGTGCCGTGACCCAGGGAGGATGGGAACGCGATTTGTTCTGGAAGGATCAGAAACTTGCCGCTGGAACACAAGACGATCATGGCGGAATGGGGGACTGGCATCGACATGGCCGCATGGTCCGATCTCCAGAATTCTCGATGAACTCAAGCCGTTTGTGGTACCTGGTGCGTGGGTCAGTTCGAGCGTACGCCGTCGTGAATTCTCACCTGGTCGTCGCCGGACCGCTGCATGGCTCTCTGCTGCGGGAATTCAAACATGCCGATGACCAATGGCACTGGGTCGCGCATGGCCTTGAACTTTACAAAGGCCACCGATTGCATGTGGAATTCTCGCCGGGCGATGACAATGGCTGCTGTGTGGCAATGGTCGTTCAGGGTGATGACGCACCGAAGTTGCCAGACCTGTCGATCCATTCACCGTTTACCTCTGCAACCGATTCCGATGAGAAGCGCGCAGTCGCTCTGCGTGACCAATTCGCTGTCGCCGTATCGATTCTGGCTGCGACCCATCGAAAACCGATAGCCGCGTCGGACGCCGCACTGGCCAACTGGATCCTTGACCACCAGGGACTGATCCTTGCCAGGAACGATCGCGTGGGATTCGAAAAAATCGAATCCACTCTTCGCAACGAAGAAAGTCAATTGGCAAAGCAGGTTCAATGGGAATCACAACTCGCCCCCGCCATGCTCGACGGCAATGGAATCGACGAGCATCTGCTGATTCGCGGCAATTCGAATACCCCGCGTGATTCCGTCGCTCGCCGTTTTCTGGAAGCGATCACTGGCGAAAAGTTGACAAATCCCGTGGAAACGAGTGGCCGCATGGAACTCGCGCAACAGATGCTGCAAAGTCCGCTGGCTGCACGCGTCGCGGTCAATCGTGTCTGGCATCACTTGTTTGGACGAGGAATCGTTCCTTCCGTCGACAATATGGGAGTCCTCGGACAAGCACCGACGCATCCGGAACTGCTGGATCACCTGGCAACGCAATTCGTCAAGCAGGGTTGGTCGACGAAGAAATTGATCAAGTCCCTGATCCTCAGTCAAACCTACCAGATGTCGAGTCACCCGACTGAACCAGTGGAAACGCAGGACCCTGACAATCTGTTGTGGCATCGGATGCCGATCAAGCGTTTGCAGGGCGAAATTATCCGCGACTCATTGCTGGCGGTCTCAGGGCGACTCGTTCCCACTCCGTTCGGCCCCAGTGTTCCGATTCACCTGACGCCATTCATGGAAGGTCGGGGACGCCCCGGTGTGAATGGCCCTCTGGATGGAAACGGCCGTCGCAGTATCTACATCGCAGTTCGTCGCAATTTTCTGTCACCGATGATGCTCGCATTCGACACTCCGTCTCCGTTTTCAACTGTTGGCCGACGCACGAATTCCAATGTTCCGGCCCAGGCACTGATCCTGATGAATGACCCATTCGTGGTCGACATGGCTCGAAAATGGGCTGAGCGACTGCTGGCGGATCCCGGCCAATCGGTTGAGCAACGGATCGACGCAATGTACCTGACGGCATTTTCCCGTCGTGCTTCCGATGCCGAGAAGTCTGAAGCTCTGGCATTTCTGGAGGCACAGGGAGCCCGTTTTGGAATCGCGGATCAACAACGCAAAGTCTCGCCCCAGGCTTGGGCTGACCTGTGTCATGTCCTCTTCAACGTCAAGGAATTTGTATTTGTCGAATGAGCCTCCATCGCCGCAAAGCGAGACTCCCTTAACATACCGGACGGTCCTGGGAATTGAAACAAGCGGTCTATCGGGAAGTGTTGCTCTCGTCCGCGACGGACACTCCTTGGAATGCCGGTCCCTGGATCAGCCGGGGCGCCGTCATGCTCAGTCGCTCGTCCTTGAAATCCGGGACATGCTCGCGGCCCATCAACTGACACCGTCTCAGGTGGACGCCGTCGCTGTCAGTCGCGGACCCGGAAGCTTTACGGGGCTGCGAGTCGGGCTCGTTTGTGCCAAGACATTTGCTTTTGCCACGGGGTGCCGCTTCGTTGCCGTCGACACGTTTATCACCGTTGCCATGAATTGCCCTCCCGAGATCCACGATCTCTGGGTCGTGGACGATGCCCAACGCGGTGACCTCATCGCGGGACGATATCTTCGCACCGGTGACAATTGGAGTCTGACAGCTCCGGTTGCGATCGTCGAAGCGGAAAATTGGCTAGCAAAGCGGACCTCCGATGAAGTCATTACCGGCCGGGGACTGCTGCGATACGACGTGGAATCATTTCCTGGTCAATATCTGACGAACGGTAGTATTGTTGTGCCAATCGCATCGTCCGTGGCTCATCTTGGAATCCAGATGTTGCAAAACCAGGACGCGTCACCAGGCAGCGATGACTTCGATTACTGGAAGTCAATTCCGTTCTATATGCGTCCGAGTGCCGCAGAAGAAACTCATGATCGAAACTCAGCGATCGCAGCAGCGCAGTGAATGCCGAACCTCTTGCCAATACAGTTTCGGTTGGGCAGAACGATGGGGGGCAGAACAATTGAAGAGATTGAAATCGCAATTCTTCATCGTTCTGCCCATCGTCTTGGCTGAAGGCGAAGAAAGGAAGAGGAGACCTTCGGTCAGGCGTTTTGGCGCAGTCGGGAGACCAGTTCCGAAGGGGTACCACGGATCGGAATCGGCAACGTAGCCATCACCCAGCGTGAAGGCTACGTTACATCAGTTTCACGTTTGAACTACGACAGCAGCAACTTCAGGTCGTCGGTGGTCAGGTTCTGGAGCAGCGAGTTATTCTGTTCCAGAATTGCATCCGCCAACTCACGCTTCTGTTGTTGCAGCTCTGCAATTTTCTCTTCGACCGTGTTACGGCAGATCAAGCGATATGCGAAGACCTGACGCGTCTGACCGACGCGGTGGGCGCGGTCGATCGCCTGAGTTTCCACGGCGGGATTCCACCATGGATCGAGAATGAAGACGTAATCGGCTGCGGTCAGATTCAGACCCAGGCCCCCCGCCTTCAAACTGATCAGGAACACGCCGCACTTGTCGTCGCTCTGGAAGTGTTCGACACGTTCTTTTCGATCGCGTGTCTGACCGTCCAGGTATTCGTACGTGATCCCCTTCTTATCCAGATGCTGTCGAACAATCGCCAGCATGCTCGTGAATTGCGAGAAGACGAGCGTCTTGTGCCCCTCTTCCAGCAGTTCTTCGATATGCGGAATCAGCACGTCCAGCTTGGCACTTGGATCTTCGGCCGTCGCCTTGTCGAGCAACGCCGGATGGCAGGCGACCTGACGCAGTCGGAGCAATGCTTCGAGAACGTGCATCCGAGACTTCGCCAGTCCCTGATCTTCGATGATCCCCAGCAACGAATCGCGATAGTGGTCTCGCAGTTCGTTGTACAGCCGCTGCTGATCGTCGCCCATTTCGCAGTAAATGGTCTGTTCGAGCTTTTCGGGCAGTTCGCTCGCCACGCTCTGCTTTGTACGACGCAAAATCAACGGACGCAGACCGTCAGCCAGAACCTGGCGCGTTTCCTTGTTTTCCGGATCGGCCGCATGCAGTTTGAAGGCTGAGCTTCGGCCGAGCATGCTTGGATTGAGGAATTCAAAAATCGAGCACAGGTCACCCAGATGGTTTTCGATCGGCGTACCGCTCAGGCCAATTCGATGATGGGCCTGCAGCAACCGCGATGCCTTCGCCACTTGTGAGCTGGAGTTCTTGATCGCCTGGGCTTCATCCAGAATGATGTAGTCGAACTGAACTTCCTTGAGCGCCAGGATATCGCGGCGCAATGTGCCGTATGTGGTCAGAATCAGATCGTGCTTCGTGAAATCGTCTCGCAACTTCGCTCGATCCAGACCGGCATATTCCAAGGACTTCATGTCGGGAGTGAACTTTTCGCACTCCTGCTTCCAGTTGAACAGCAGCGATTTCGGAACAACGACCAGCGACGGAACTCGCTTCTTGTTCCGTCGACGGCGGCCTTCCAGGAACGCCAGCATCTGGATTGTTTTACCGAGACCCATGTCGTCTGCCAGGCAGCCGCCGAAATGGAATTCTTCCAGGAACCGGAGCCATCCCAGACCTTCGCGCTGGTACGGGCGCAGTTCACCCTTAAACGTTGCAGGTTCTTGTTCGGGTTGCACGCCACTGAAGCTGGCGAGGCGTTCCCGGATTTCCAAGAACCGCGCGTCGTAGTCGACGGACGGTTGCGATATCAGCAGTGCATCCAGAATCCCCGCCTGAACCAGGCCGAATTTCAGATGTTCACCTTCGACTTCTCCCAGGCCGGCGAGCAACCCGTAACGCTTCATCCATTCTTCGGGAAGAATCCCCAGTGACCCGTCGTCCAGCATGATCGTGCCGTCGCCGCGAGCCAATGCGGCCAGCAGTTCTGGGAACGTCACACGCGCGCCACCGAAATCGACGTCGGCGTGAAGTTCAAACCAATCGATGTTCGACTTGATCTGGAACTTCAATTCCAGTGGCTGGCGGACCTGCTTGCCATCGGCGCGGACCTGCCAGGCTTCGGCGATCAGTTTACGGACGGCCGGCGCCAGATCTCGTGCCGAGATTTCAGCATCGTGCTGACCACGCTTCTGGTCGAGTAACCGTCGGAATCCGCCGTCCTGCAGTTGCGACCAGGCGATCGCTTCCGCCTGCTTATCTCGCAACAGACAGCGGCTGGCGGCTCGCTGGACGATCGCCCATTGGCTGCTGGTCCCGCGAACTGCCGTTCCATCGTAATCAAACAGAACTTCCGCTTTCAGTCGGTCCTGATGCCAACGCGATTTTCCAGGTGCATGAACGACCAGAATTGGCTTCGGCGAGACGACAACTTCTTCCAGTTGCAGTTCCGGTGGCAATTCAAGCTTCGGCAGAGCCGGCATATCCAGCAACCGGTCGACAAGCTCGTGTTCTTCGCCGGCCGGCACCTGGAAGTCGTCAGAACGCCTGAGCAACGTGACCCATGGGTACGCATCAAAGTCTTGAAAAGCGCGAATCCGATTGTTCGCGATCGCCAGACCGCCAGGAACGACCAGAACCGGTTCCTTGAGTGACAATCGCTCTTCGTCGCGTGTCAGATAGCCACGTAACTTCCAGACGCTTTCGGCTTCGAGGAATTCAATCGCCAGGCAAAGCTCCCACGTCCCGCCGTCATCCCAGTCCAGGGTTTCGGTGACGCGTTCTTCTTCGCCTTGAAGTCGGATACGGCCTGTCGCACAGATGGCGGGCAGCAGCAACTGACACAGATCGTGCGGAACGCGATAGCGGAACGCCGCGAAATTGTCGGCAGCGCCATTGACCAGCGTTCGGTCGGGAGTTCCCCCGACAAGGTGAGCCAGAATCCGTCGATCTTCGTCGTCATCGATTTCTTCGAATCGACCGGGACGCAACTTGAGTGGCTTCAGCTTTCCCCACTCGCCATTCGCCCGGCGTTGACGCTGCGACGTCTGGATAATGATCAATCCCGCTTCTTCACTGGCGGCGGCATCGATTTCGTAGAAGACCTGGCGTTCTCGGCCGGCCATCGAAACGGAGGAATCTTCGACCTGCATCGCTTTACGCAGGTCGCTCAGCCGGGATTCCCATTCACGTAATCGTGGAGCAGCTTCCACCGGTCGCGACTCACGTTCGACGGATCGGGTTTTGACTGAACGAGACGAGGTGGGCGTGAAGTAATCGTCCGCTTCCCCTTCCAGATCGTCCAGCTCGAAGTCCAGCGGATCAGCGTCTTCAACGGCGAATGGTGGAATGAACCCTGGTTTGGCAGAACCCGAAACGTAATGTCCGGCGTCTGCAGCCAGAATCGTGGCCCACAGGTGTTTGCAATGCAGGTTATTGCTGGGGTTGGCGGATGTTCCCACACAATTGCAGGTCATGGTGAGCGCCGTGCCGTCGCGGCTGAGTTGCGTCTGAAATTCGACGCCATCTCGAACCACGGCGAACAGATGATCGGGCGTAACGCGAATTACAGATACGCGTTCCGCCTGAATGTAGGCCGCACCACGAAATCGAATATCACCACGAAACTTGCTCTCCAGCAGTTCCGACAACGTCATGGACCGTTCCCTGTCGCGAGGATTTGTGCGCGCCAATGATTACAGAAATTCCAAATTTCGCGCGCAGCACGAAAGAGTAGCTGATCTGGGCGAATGAGGGTAGTCAAAGAAGAAAGAATGCTGAGATTGGGTTCGGTTTACCACGTGTGAGAATTGAATCCGCGAACGCACGCACGCTCTTGACGAAGTCGACTGCTCCGTCAATGAAAAACGCCGCACTGACCAGTGCGGCGTTTATTTGCAGTGCGAAGTCCCACCTGCGGACTATTTCACTCGAACGAGCTTGATGATGCGGCCGGAGACATTCCAGTCCTGAACATACAGGTTGCCGTCCTTGTCCCAGTTCGACCCGTGAGTTCCGCTGAAGACCCCTTCGACCCACTGGTCCTGGGGAATATTGTAATTCGCCCCTTTACCCCGATCAGCGTTGTGACCGAGAACTGCCATGATCGTGTTGGTCTTGTCCAGAATCACGACGCGGCCATGCAGGTCGGGAACCGAAACGTAATCTCCCTGAACGGCAGCGGACGTTGGCATTCCCAGTCCGGTGATGACTTCGTCAATGAATTCACCTTCCAGGCTGTAGTGCAGCAGGCGACCTTTGGGCTGATGGTTGCGATCGCAAATCAACAGGCGGGCAGGGCTGTAACGCGTGTCCAGAGTCATTCCGTGAGCGGTATTGAACTGCTTCAGATCGTTTCCCTTGGTCCCGAAGTGCATCAGGTACTTGCCGGTCTTGTCGAATTTGAAAATGTGATTGCTGGCATAGCCATCCGATAGAAAAATGTCGCCATTCGAGGCAACCGTGATCGCGGTCGGGCTCAATCGTGGCAGCTTCAGTCCAGACTCGGCCGGAAATGGCAGCTTCAAAACGATGGCACCGGTTTCGGCATGGAGCTTGATTCCCTCACCGGCAACATTTCGCGCCCCGTAAATATATTCGCCGTCGGCTTCTTCACGGATTTCGATATCGTGCGTCTGTGTGTATTCGGGACCGACGAAACGTCGAATCAGTTTCCCGTCGGGTGAAAATACGAAAATCCCCATGTCCGCACTGGTGTAGACGTTTCCCGCCTTATCAACAACGACACCGCCGTGGGTCGGTCCGATCTGCGACTTCCCTTCGGCACTCAGGCCCCAGCCAGGAACCGTATCAAAAGTCATAATCCCGCAGCCCATCCGAACTGGAGCAGGCTTGTCTGCGGCAACGGCTGACAACGTCAGGCCGAAGGCAAGTGCGGCAGCGACGTAAAACGAACAGTTCTTCACAATCGGACTCCTGGGTGTAGTGTCAAGGTCTTTTAACAGCGCTGAATCACTTGCAGCAAACAAGCCGGCTGCGCAGGCCGACTTTCGCTCCGCAGGATTATTCCGTGATGCTGGAATCATTTCAACCAGAGCTTACGTGTTCACGGGGGATTCCGGGCATTTCTAAACCGCCGCCGATGATCGACCTTGCGGGCTCGGCAAGTCTGGGATATTCGGTTATCCTCGCACGATGACGTTTGCCGGTTGCATTTGTGATGCTGCAATCCGGACGAGACCAGAACTTCACCAACGAGCAACAGACGATTTTCATCATGAGCCAATCCTGGATCGCCGACCGGATGCACAAGATTGATGCTTCCGGAATTCGTAAGGTCTTTGACCTCGCCACGAAGATGAAGAACCCGATCAACCTCAGTATCGGGCAGCCTCACTTCGATACCCCAGACTCCGTCAAGCGTGCCTTGTGCCAGGCAGTGGACGAGGGGCGTAATGTCTACAGTCAGTCCCAGGGGATTGCTCCCCTGCGCGAAGGCCTGCTTCAGGAATTTGTCGCTCCACTGGGACATGCTGATCGTGAATTGTTCGTGACCAGCGGGACCAGTGGTGGGCTGATGCTCGCCCTTTCAGTCCTGGTCAATCCAGGCGACGAAGTGATCGCCTTCGATCCCTGGTTTGTAATGTACAAGCACCTGGTCACTCTGGCAGGTGGAACGTGCGTCCAGATCGACACCTATCCAGATTTCAAAATTGACCTGAACAAGGTTCGAGATGCCATTACCCCCCTTACCAAGGCAATCCTTTGCAACAGCCCTTGCAATCCGACCGGATATGTCGCGAGTGAAGAAGAACTGAAGGGACTGGCAGACCTGGCTCGCGAAAAGAACATCTGCCTCATCAGCGACGAGATTTACCGAGTCTTTTGTTATGACAAGCCATTTGTCAGCCCTGTGAAGTGGAATGACCAGACGATTGTCATTGATGGATTCAGCAAGTCTCATTCGATGACGGGATTGCGCCTGGGATTCGCACATGGACCTTCACACGTGATTCAGCAGATGATCAAACTGCAGCAATTCACGTTCGTCTGTGCCCCGCAACCTGTCCAGTGGGCAGGCTTGGCCGCTTTAAAGTGTGACGTCTCCGATCGCGTTGCAAACTACGCCCGTAACCGCGAATTCCTACTGAAGGAACTTGGGGGTATTTACGACATCCGAGGGAGCGGCGGTGCTTTTTACCTTTTCATCAAGGCCCCTTGGGGAACTGGGACCGAATTTGTCTCGAAGGCCATTGAGAACGAGTTGCTGATCATCCCCGGCAATGTCTTCAGCCAGCATGATTCCCATTTTCGCGTCAGCTTCGCGGCCGACGAATCGACGCTGCAACGTGGTGCTGAAATCCTGAAGCGGATTGCTTCAAGACCGTAGATTATCCTCGGAGTTCCCGATGTCACGTCCATTCCTGAAGACTCCTTTTGACTTGACGGGACGAGCAGCTCTTGTCACGGGGGCGGGCGTTGGCATCGGCCGATCAGCCGCCATTGAACTTGCCCGGGCCGGAGCAATCGTCGGGATTCATTATCGATCCAGCGTCGAAGGGGCAACGGAAACACTCAACACGATCCAGTCGCTCGGTGGCAAGGGAATCTTGCTGCAAGGCGATCTGGCGCAGGAATACGCAGCGAATCGTGTCGTTGATCAATTCGTCGAGTTCGCCGGTCGAATAGACATCCTGTTTAACAATGCTGGCGATCCACTGCGGCGATCGACGATTGAAGACTGTTCCACCGAACTCTGGAAAGAATGCTTTGACGTCAATGTTCACAGTGCTTTCATGGTGACTCGGCGAGCGATTCCACACTTGAAGGCAACGGGAAACGGCAGCATCATCAATAACCTGTCGCTATCCGTCCAGACAGGCGGTTCCGGAGGCGCAGGTCCCTATGCTGCCGCCAAAGGGGCACTGCAGGTTTTCACAAGAACTCTGTCGCGGGAACTGGCCCCGGCGGTAAGAGCGAACGCAATCATGCCGGGTGTCGTTGAAACTCGGCATCACGAAGTCTTTACGACAGCCGAAAAGATGGAGGATTATCGCCGCCAGACTCCACTGGGACGCAACTCCCAGGCCGACGAGATCGCTCAGACTGTACTTTATCTGGGGAGCGACGCGTCGCGATTTGTGACAGGTGCTCTCATCGATCTAAACGGCGGACGGTTCCTGAGATAGGCAGGGCACTCCCATTTGTCGGAGTACCTGCAACTTCGAAATCGACGTGCGCTATTGTTGGCGTAGTCGCTGTGTCAGTTCGCGAACCGTGTCGACGATCTGGTTTTCGACTCCTGGTTTCCATGGGCCAGGCAGATTCGTGTAGCGCATCGCGCCACCACCTTCGTATCCCCCTTCCTTCAGCACGCGTTCTGAAGGGATGTAAGCCATCACATCGTTGCTGTATCCCGCGACCCAGACGGGAGACTCGCCCAATTCGCGTTTCAATCGCAGTGCATAATCGATGACGACTTCACCGCCGAGAGTCACCATCGTCAGATCACTGCCAAACTGCAGGACCTGGACCGGAAACGGGTAGGTCTCGCGGATCTTGCCGTTCTTATCATGCTCAGCCAGCAGTGCCTCAACCCGACGCCGTTCAAACAGATCTTTCGACTCACGTTGAGTCAGCAACAGTTCGCGTGTGACAGTCTCAAAGGGAAGGTCGATTTCTTTTATCGCAAACTTCAGCGGTCCGTGGATCGGTTTCGGCTTCGGTAGAAGTGCGGCTTCGACAGCGGTTGCAAGTGTTTTGCCGTGAGTGATCGCCCACTCGATCTTGCCTCGCGGATACGGATTCTGGTCTCCTCCACAGCCCATTACAAACAGTGCCGTCGCTCCGGGATGTGCTTTTTCAATTTCCGTTTGAGCAAACCCTGCGTAATCCGCATTGAACTGAAGCAACGCCGTCGTCGTATTGTGGCAGGCATAGCCGAAAGCAACGGCTCGCAGTTTGCCGTCTGGGGCTTCCACTCGTAGCACAGGGACGTCATGGTCGACGGGACCATCGGGGTAAGGGCTGTTCTGATACCCTTCTGGCGAGGGGAGTCGGCGATTCATCGCAACGCTGCAGCGAGCGTGACTGTACGACAGGTTTGCCGGCTTCAAATCCTCGATCGCCAGGCCAATCACGGCAATCAGCTTGTCTCGCAATTCGACGAAATAGGATTCGACCCGCTGACGCTGCTCGGCGTCCAGTGGATACATGACCGACATCTCCAGGTCGTCGCGTACGACTGGACTGCAATGGGTGTGCGAACAATTCAGGAGCAATCCGGCAGGATTCATTTTGTACTGCTCGTGAACCCTCTGGGCCACCTGTTGACGTAGCGGTCGAGGAATGCCGATCAAATCGGTCGTCACAATGACCGCGCGGTTTCCGGTCGAGTCCTCCAAGACCAGGGCTTTGGCATGCAGTTCCGAAAGCACTCCCTCAGACGGCTTGGTCCGCGAAGCGTATCCTGCCATCCACATCGGCTGGGAGGGAGTCACGGCAACCGTTGCGACTCCCGCCTTCCATTCGGGGGCGACGTCGGCCGCAATTGCGAGCACCGGACTGACAACCAGACCGACGATCGTGAACATCGACGAGAATCGCATCGTGTGGACTCCTGTGCTGGCTCGGTGTCATGCCCCTTGGTACGGTCCGAAAATATGAACAGACGGCTTGAAAGCCTTCCGTGCCATCAGGTCGTCGATCCGACGCGGGTGCCGAGGCGTTCACCGGCGATGGCACGTTCAATGTTACCGGGCTTCTGGTAATTCAGCACGACGATCGGGATGTTGTGTTCCATACAATGATGGATGGCTTGAGCATCCATGACTTGCAGGTTCTGGCGAAGTACGTCCTGGTAGGTGATCTCAGAATAACGGACGGCGTGCGGGTTCTTGAGCGGGTCATCGGAATAGACGCCGTCCACTCGCGTCGCCTTCACCACGACATCGGCGTCAATTTCACGGGCTCTCAATGCCGCTGCAGTATCAGTCGTCACGAAGGGGCTGCCTGTTCCTGCCGCCAGGATTACAACTCGTCCTTTTTCCAAGTGTCGAATGCAGCGCCTGCGAATGAAGGGTTCTGCGACAGGCGGAATCGGGATCGCACTCTGTACGCGTGTCGGGATGCCGAAGTGTTCCATGACATCCTGCAGCGCCAGCGCGTTGATGGCTGTTGCCAGCATCCCCATGTAATGAGCGGTTGCCGGGGCAACAACGGCGTTGGTGCTTGAGAATTCGCGTCCGCGAAGAATGTTTCCGCCGCCGCAGACAATGGCAAGCTGGACACCAGACGCGACAACTCGCTTGATCTGCTCACAAATCCCTTGCACCTCCGTGACACAGATCCCTGATTCACCGGGTCTGGCGAAACTTTCGCCGCTCAGTTTCAGCAGAACGCGTTTGTAACGAGGAGTGCTTCCGGGCATGTGATTATTTCCTTACCGAGTGACGCTGAAAGATCAGGCGAATATTGCAAAGGGGCTAAAACAAAAACGGGGGGCGAATTTCGCCCCCCGCATGAATCGTCAGGACCGCGTAACGCGATCAGTTGGGCAGCGGTCAGTTGCCGAGAATCCAGCGAGTGAATCCCGCAACCTTCAGGCCCGATTCCGCCAGAGCCTGGCTGACCGTCTTCGAATCGTCCTTGGCGAACAACTGGAAGGCCAGTACACCGTTTTCGGCATAGTAGGTCTTCATGCGGCCATCGACAATCTTTTCAACGATGTTGGCTGGCTTGCCAGAACCGGCGGCTTCGGCTGTCAGACGAGCCTTTTCCGCAGCGACTTGATCGGCTTGCAGTTCTTCAGGATGCGAGACCAGCGGCTTCAGAGCGGCAATGTGCATTGCCACATCTTTCAGGACCGGAACACCCTTCTTGTCGCCGGAAGCCCGGAACAGAACGCCCGTCTTGCCGTCGTGATGAGCGTATCCGCCAACAGGTCCGTCCACGCGCAGAACGCGGGCCACGACCATCTTTTCGCGGATCTTGCCAACAACTTCTTCCAACAGTTCGCCCAGCTTTTGCCCCGGACGATCAGGGACACCCTGAGCCAGCAGTTCTTCAGGAGTTGAAGCACCTGGACCGTTGAGCAATTGCTTGACGAGTTGATCAGCCAGAAATACGAAGTCATCTGCCTTGGCAACGGGTGCCGATTCGCACTGAATTTCGACCATGGCACCAACGGAGCCATCTTCGGAAACAGCAACGCGCATCAGTCCTTCCGACGTGGCATTCTCCAGACGCTTCAGCATCACTTTCTTGTTGCGTTCTTTCAGCAACTCGATTGCTCGTGCCTGATCGCCATCGGCGTCAACCAGCGCCTTCTTGACATCCATCATCGGCAGGTCGGTCAAATCGCGCAGTTCTTTAACTGCCTGCGCTGTGATCGCGGCCATGACAAGTACTCCTTCGTCGACTCTAGAAAAGAAGAAATCGGCGGCCAGACCCGAAAATCGGGTCTCAGCCGCTCGATGGTAATTTCAACAGAGACCAATCGACTACGACTGAATCGATGGGACAGCTTTGTATTGCTCTTCTTCAACCGGCTGCACAGCATCCTTCGGCAATGCTCCGCGACCTTCGATGATTGCAGCCGTCAGATGCTTCAACACCAGTTGAATCGAACGGATGCTATCGTCGTTGCCGGGGATTGGCAGATCGATCTGATCAGGATCGCAGTCGGTATCGAGCAGAGCGATGACCTTGATTCCGACCAGGCGTGCTTCGTGAACAGCGTTGTGTTCCTTCCGCGGATCAACAACGATGATGGCCTCTGGCAGGCGGTTCATCTGTCGCAGTCCGTTGATGTTACGGAGCATACGTTTATGTTCGCGGAGCAGATTAGACTGCATCTTCTTGGAATAGGTCTCGATCTCACCTGAATTGAAAATGTGATCAAGCTCTTCCAGACGCTTCATCCGGCTACGGATGGTGCGGAAGTTTGTGAAGATCCCACCCAGCCAGCGGTAATCGACGTATGGCATACCAGCCGTTGTCGCACATTCGCGAATCGTATCGGCAGCCTGCTTCTTGGTTCCACAGAACAGAATGAGACTCCCTTGGGAGGCGACCTTCTGGAGGTATCGCTTTGCTCGCAACAGTCCACGAACCGATTCCTTCACATCAATGATGTGGATCAGATTTCGGCGGCCGTAGATGTACGGACGCATTTTCGGGTTCCACCGGCTCGTCCGGTGCCCGTAATGAATACCTGCTTCGAGGAAATCCTTCACCACGATCTCTGACACGTTGCCGACTCCTTCACACCGGTCGAGGGCGACTCGCTCGGTATCGACTATACGACACTGGGTCGGCGAAGCCGCCGCCCTTCTGGCCAATTGGGAAAACGCTATCGTAGCCGGTAGAAACAGTGGCGTCAAACCAATGGAATCAGCAAACCGGGCAAACGCATCAGCTCTCGTTTGTTCAACTTGCGGAAGACGGAAATGATTCGGTGTGTAGATTCGTACAAAACGACGGATTTGACATGCATCGCATGAGTCGGAGATCGCCGTAGTCGTGAAGAGGTAAGGGGTTGTGGAAAACCGAAACCGCGTCCAGTTGTTGTTTTACTTGATGTTCGTACAGATCTTGGCGACTGCGGTATTTCGGGTCGGCACGGCTTCCTGTCGGGGTCGGGTCTGCGATTATTCGATTTTGGCCGGCCAAAGGCTTCCTTCAGAGTTCACGTCTTACTTAGGGCTAAAATCGAAAAATCGCAGACCCGACCCCTGATTTCTACCCGAAACCTCCACAAACCCTGCCAACTACTTCTCAATTTCCAACTCGTAAAGCTCTTTCAATTCTTCCAGGACCACTCGGCGTTTGTCTTCACTCAAGTACTGTTGAATCAGTTCTGCCATTTCATCACACATCCGATTGATTCTCGCTTCCCCGGCACGATCTTTTTTCGCTTTGGCAGCTTTTACGGCGGGAACTCGGATCGACAACAACTGCGTGAGAAAGACTTGCGCATCCGGCTGCCGTTTCAGTTCTGCTTCAGCCGCTTTCGCCAGCGGCTTGTCGCTTTTCTTGATCGCCGACCGGATCTTGGCCGCTGCGGTATTGCGGGCCGCCACGGCTTCCACCAGTTGCCCCTGCAGCATGTACAATTCAGACTCGGCCTCCAGACGTGATGAATCATCGGGGACTTCCAGCCGCAATTCTGGCAACATTCCGGGAAGAACAGGGACGCGCGCCAGAAGGTGCTTGCCACTGTAGGCAAACAACCAGACGACCTTGCCCCCGTTCGCTTGGATTGTGATTCGTCCACGCCGATCCGTAAGAACCGTCCGTATCAGATGAGCATCCTTTCCTCCGATCGGCTGGTCTGCTTTCGGGATTTCTGACGAGTCACGCAGTTCAATCCGATGTCCCGTCAGCGGGATCTGTGGTTTCGATTGAGTCACCACTTCTACGTGCGTCGCGGACGAATTCGCCAGTGCTGTGATGGCCAGCGTTTCAACGCGGCCTCGCTGTTTGCCACCGATCGCAGACCGTAGACCGCTTTGTAATTCGCATTTCAGACGAGTCTCATCAACAGCTTCTGCCGTGAGATACGTCCACGGAATCGGTTGCAGTCGGTCAATTTTTCCGTCCCGATTTCGACTGGCCAGCAGCGGTGTAAAAACCTGGGATTCGCGTGACACCGCAAATGCCGGGTCAGGAATCGCAAGGGCTCCTCCCTGCATCACCAGCTGCACTTGCTTTCCATCAACGTCGTCAACTCTGCCAATGGGTCGAAACGACATGTGACTCAACTGAAGTACGGTGATTGGAACATCTTGCCAGTCGTAGATGTCGCGACCGATTGTTCCCGCATCGACTTCGATAGCTGGCTGCCACCCGTGAACGTCAATGCGGAAGCCCGCACCATTCGTTCCAATGGCAGCCACCAGCCAGACATCGAATTTGTCCCGGTCCGATCCCGTTCGCTTGTAGAGTTCCGCGGGTGTGAGTCGCTTCAAGCCATCCGCTGAAACGGGCTGCAACCAGTCCGCCTCCTGAATCGTCAAATCCCATTGAGCCCCGATGGAACGTCCTGCAGATTGACGGACTTTTTCCAGCAAATCAATTCGCCGCGGACCTGACTGTTGCGGGAGATCGGTTGCCACAAGCAGCAGGACTCGGTACGGGCGAAGTTCCAAAGGGAGAGTCTGGTTTGCGTAAGTCGGCGACCAGAAGAGAAGATGGAGCAGCAGGATCGCAAGGACCAGCACACGTCCGAACGCCGACGATGATTTGAGACAAGGAGGATTTAAGGGTGGCACTGGCGGCCGCCTTGGGCAGCCAGTGTCTTGCGATGCCGACGGCAGGACAGTGCCACATCGTTTGTTTGAGCTGCGAGAAGAATTTACCGAGTCAATCCGAGGCGACTGATTCCGTGTGACGTTCTGTTGAACAAGTTCACGCGGCTGCCCATCCGTCATCAAGCCACTGGCGGCCCAAGGCTGCCGCCAGTGGCACCCGATGCGGGTAACGACTTTCGGCGGCGTTGGTAAGTGGCGCCAGATAGTCGTGGTTCGCTCCGCGAACCAACGCCGCATTTTCTTAGAGCAACTCAAGTGTTCTCCTCCTCAGAAGTCTGTCAACTAAGAAGCGTTGGTTCGCGGAGCGAACCACGACTATCCCTCATTCTGATGGATACCACGACTGGATATTCCAGTGTTCAATGTCGTCGTAGGTATGGATTGGTCGATCTGGAAGACCGCTGACGTGCTTTCGAGCGACGAGGTGTTCATCGAGTTCCCATAACGGGATGTAACGTGCTTCGATCAGCAGGTCGGCCAGCATCCGATGCAGCAACTTGACCGCTCCTGTCCAATCGCTACTTCGTTCCAGTTCCAGCAGTCCTCGACGAGTCGGCTCCGACAATGCCTGAAGTGCGTCGATCCGGGCCGATGACCGCAGCGTCAGCAGAGGCCAGAGTTCTGTCAGCGGTTCGACGGACCGGCTGGTCCGATAGCAGATATCCCAATCCTCACGATCACTCTCATTCAGCAGTCGTACCGTGATTCCGATCCGACGCCAATCTTCGATCATGGCCAGGGAGAGTCCTCGTAGTCGTTCGTCATTCGGGCAGATCATTTTCAGTGTGGGAAGAGTGCCTCCCATCTGCTTTTTCGCCGTCTGAGCCAGCGCTGCCGAGAGGGGTGGATCGAAGTCGAACTGTGCCAGTTGCCGACTGTATCCATAGCTGTTCGAGGGAAATGGACATGTGATCAAGCGAACGAGCGAATCGGGCGAGTCTTCCACGAGTGACCTTCGCAATCGTTCGCGCGGAACTCCATGGAGCAGTGCCCGGCGAAACTGGCCGTCATGCAGAGACTTCGTCCGGGGATTGAACAGCAGAAAATGAGTCCGAGGGATCGCGTACGGAAGTACAAAGAATCGCCCGTCGTCCTGCAATAGTTTCAGGTCGCGGTATTCGGCGTTGGGAAGCATCGAGACTTCACCGCGTAACAATCCCTGCAGCGCCCGATCCCACGAATCGTAGCGGACCTCGGTGATCTCTTCGACACGACGTTGCCGAGTCGTTACAGGCTGCATCCGAACGCGGCCGAAGGTCATTTGCCCCGAGGGACTCTCACGGATGGAAAACCTTTCACGTCCCATGTTGGGACTGGAGGCAAAGTCTTCGTTGAGCAAACGAGTCGTGTCATTAACGCCAACAGTCAACCGCCAGACAGCTTCCGGACGCAGCGGCAATTGCCGAAATATCACACTGAATTCTGCGGGATTGTGGACAGTAATCCCGTCGACGTATCCTGCCATCCGTTCGTCGAACTGATCACTCCCGGGGTTGATTTTCGCGGTGATCTCATCAAAAACATCTGCCGCCGTGATGATCGCTCGCGACTCCCAGTCTGCGCGTTTCATCTTCAAACGAAACAGCACGCGGCGACCCAGGTCTGTCGGTTCCCACGATTCAACAAACGATGACCGGTAACGAACACCTTTCACGCTGACGCTGGCAGGCTCGAACAGTGTCGATTCCGTCAAAAGTCGAACGCGTTCGCGTGCCTCAGAGTTGATATCTGTTTGAACGGGTTCACTCGCCAGTCGCAAGACGCCAACTCGCAAAATCTGGTACTTGTCGTTCAGATCACGATGGGCCTCTTTTAATCCAGGTGTCTCGGGCCAGATATGTGCCGCTCGATCAATTGTCTGGATTGCGATCTTGGGCTGACCTTGAGCTGACGCCGTCTGAGCTTCATTGATGGCAGCAGCGGTGCGGTTTGTCAGTTCGTCTTTCCATTTTTGAATCACGGGATTCATCGGGTCGCGTGTGGCCAGTCGATTGATGAAGTGTCGCGCCTGCCGAAACTCCAGTCGTTCCACGCACGGCGTGATCAACAGTTCGGCAGTCTTTCCCAGTCGGTTGGACAAGCCCGGGACGTCACCGGTCAATTCTTCCAGCAGTCGAAATGCTGGCTCCGGCCGCCCCTGCTCAACGTGCAAATCGGCATCCTTGAAGACCAGTTTGTGGTAGGTTTCGTCAAACTTAGGCCATGAGGGAAGGTAATAATCGTCCTTACGAACCGCGTCTGGCTTGGGGAAGTCCTTGGGACGAGCGAACCGGAGCCTGACGCGGACAGCGCGCAGTTCTTCTTCGATTTCCTTAATTTCGACCGCAATCCTGGTGACGGTCTTTTCGAGTGCGGCGAGGCGTCCTTTCGATCCTGGCGCATTCTTACTGGCCGCGGTCGTGAGTCCCTCTTTTGATGTACGCAGCGTCGTTCGCTCATCATCAAGAGACTTGATTTGACGGACGAGTTCCTGTTCCTCAGCGTCCAGTTCCGACTGAATCAAGGCGTTGTTTTCGCGATGTCTGCGGGTAACCAGCAACAGCAGGTCGTACGCCAGGGGAACGCGACCTTCGGCAATCAACTGGTCCGCGCGTCGCAGGACCAGATCTTCAAAATGGATGACGGTTTCAATATGACGCAGATCGAGGATGTATTCAGGATCGACGCTTCCGTCCCGAAGGGTGACTGGCAATTTAAAGGTTTGTGGCTTCAGAGAGTCGGCACGCTCGCGTGCCTTTTCGACCTCTTCTTTCAGGCGAGTCTCCATCGCATCGAATTCTTCTGCACGATCTGCATTCTTGCTGTATTGCCGCAGGCTTTCGATCTCGGCGATCTTGTAGGGACGATTCTTCAGAATTCGATTATAGGTCTGCTGTGCGACGTCGTATTTGATGGTGACGCGCGCGATCGGATCGGGCCTCATTGAAACAGCATCGACAACTACGACTTCCTGCGACTTTAAGACGATCCAGTCAAATGGTTTTGCCCTCAGCAGATCGACAGCTTCCGGCAGGACCATGTCGGGATAGCGGGGCAATGTCGACTGTTCTTCCCGCACTTTTCCGACCGGTGGTTCCGTCGTAGTCTCCTGAGCGGCAACCGAGAAATCGTAGAATACGAGCGGTAACAAAAAAGCCACGCGTCGGCACAGATCTCCGATTCGTGTATGACTCATTGAATTCGCTCCTTTCTAAACGGTTCGATTGACGCTCGACCTTCGACAACCAGCGGGACCAGTCCGCTCGGTATCATTCGTTGACTCGGTACATCGCACCGTCGATCGCGATTGCAAACAGTCCATCTCCGAATTTCTTGATCCCCATCGATAACGCCTGCGGAACCTGAACTCTTCGCAATTCCTTTCCTTCGACATCGGCCGCAATCACGGTTCCATCACGCGCGGCGAGCCAGATCTGATTTCCGTTCAGCAGGGGACTTCCTGCGAGTTCCACTCCCTTCAGGTCCAGAGACCACTGAAGTGGCAAGTCGCGACCGCTCGAGACAGCATGCAACTTTGCATCTCCCCCCCAGACCAGCCACGTAGTTCCGACCGCCCATGTCCCGCGAACTGGTGCATCGAAGTCTCGCTTTCCGTCCTGATCAAATGTCCGCCAGTTCAAGAGTTGAACCTGACCCGATGCCAACGCTGCCAGCAGGAAATCGCCTTGGACTGCGGGACTGACATTCACAGGTGTTTCCAGTTGTAGTTTGGCCGACTCCGCCAGGTGCGGGACATCGGCCGTACGAACCTGGATGCGCTGCAGCAATCCTTCACTGTTACAGGCAAGGACTTCGTCCGTGTCCAGTCGCACAATGTGCTTCCACGGTGCCGAAGGCTTTTCACCCACGGGAGCCATCCAATCCTGCACTGGCTTTTTGCCCGAACCCAACGGAAGTAATTTCAATTTGCCGGGGAGCGGAACGATCAACCCATCGTCGACCAGAACACCTGCTGCCTGAACAGTTTCACCCTTGCCCAGCTTTGTCGAAAACTCCAATTGCCCCGCCGTTCCAATGATCCAGAGCGAAGACTGATCACCGTTGGCCGCGAGAAACATCCGACCATCGTGCAAGGTCGAAGTGACGAGTCGCTGATTGATTCTGGCGGGCAAAGGAAGTTCGACCGCACTTTTCAGGTCAAAACCACCCTGCCGCAAACGATCGGCCCCTAATGAGACAGCATGGCCTGCTTCTGTAATCGCGATGGCTCCTCCGTCTTTTGACGGAATGACTTCATTGAACTGCGTTCCCAGGACAATTCGCCAGGGACTGACCATGCGGTCGCGATCCACGGATGAAAAAATCACAGCGTCATGGAAGGGAGCCTTGCGGCCGACGAAGAATTGATCTCCGATCTGCTGCAACTTTTGTGAAGCGATCCCGACCGCGATGGCGTTCGCATCCATATGGATCGAGTCCGCTCCCAATTCAAAACGTCGGAATGCAGAACTGGCGCCCCAGAACCGTCCGTCGGGGCCCAGCACCAGATACATGGGGGCACGTGCGGCAACCGCAGCCGGCAGGAAATTCTCGGCCCCTTCAGATTTGTCGTCGACCTTTTGGGTAACTTTTTGATCTGGATTCGCAGTTCGACGCTGATCGATTTCTTCGTCTTCGGTCACTCGGTACTGGGCGACAGGCGCCAGACCTTCGCGTCCCGCCGTATCCGTGACAGAAAATGCGGCCAATCTCTCACCGCTCGATGGCACCATGAGTTGGTTTCCACGCAAGACAGGTGATTCACGAACTTGCCCACGTACGCGGATTTCCTTGGCCGTTAATTCGACAAGAGGCTGCCTGGGATTTGCGGCATTCCATAATCGCAATCGAGCGGAATCAGCCCGATCATTCTCACAGAGAAGATACAGTTTTCCCAATCCAAGTGGCGGAGCTAAGATGGCACCCGCAGCGTGATCCGTAAACGTCGTCGCAGCGGATGCCAGCGGACGCATGGAAAGGGCATAGATCATCGCCATCTCGCCCGGCACCAGCAGGTGATTTCCATCTGCGGAAAGAACCGGCGGTCCCTGCACATTTTGTGAAAATGTGATTCGTTCCGTCAGTCGGCCGGCTTCAAGGTCGATCCGGCAGATTGATCGGTCATCGGTCGGCAGATAGATCTGTCCTTCGTGAATCAACGGAGCGGACCGCGGTCGTCCGTCGAGAGGTTGTCTCCAGATCAACTTCCCCGTTAAGGGCTGACAGCAGATGAGCGATCGCTGATAGCCATCGTAAAGTAACACGACCGATTGTGTTCCTGTGGCCGTGACAGGGAAGAACGGAGCTTCGAATCCGATCGTTCGTCGCCAGACGAGTTCACCGGTCACCGTGTCGACGGCATAACAGCAGTCCTTCCCGACCACGTATGCGACTCGCCCAAGCGACGTCTCGTCTGTTCGCGTCCGCGTATGAAAAATTCCCAGTGCTGGCGGCGATCCGGCAACCGTCTTTTCGGTGGTTTCGGCCGCACGCTCCTCGTCACTGGTCTTGATGACAGACCGCTCCAGATCGAGAGCTTTTTGAAGCGATTCTTTCACGCGACTGACACTGGCGAATCCTTCATAGACTCGCACGAGTTTCTCGCGTTCAGAGAGTGCGACCATCGGCTTGTTGGCTGCAAGTGCCGCATCAATGGCGGCCATACTGTCATCGAAGATCTTTTGTTTTCCGATCGCCAGTACAGCGGCCACACGTGCTTCCTTGATTCGATTCAGAGCGGCCGTGGGGGGCGATGCCGGGTCGGAATAGCGTTCGAGGATGACTTGAGCGTCTTCGGAAACCGTCAACAGTTCGGCATCACGCGTTGCGGCTGCAGTGCGGGCAGCCCCCAAGGCGATTTCTTCTCCATAGCGATGCAGGACGGGAGTCAGATCTGCAAAGTCAGACTCGTTGCGGTGCTTCGAAATCAGACTGTGGACCTGTTCGAGCCCATTCTTCCAGGCTGGCGTTCCACCGGCAATTTCCTTTTGAATCAGTGCTTTTCCTACTCCACGTTCCGCCTGACGATGTAGTGCGTGCCCGGAATACTGCTGCAGAAACTGTTCAAACGAGGTGACTGACTGTGCATATTGGCCATCGTTCAGTTCTGCGACCGCTCGGTCATAGAGTCGAGTCGATTGTTCGCGACTGATCAGAAACCAGAAGATTCCCGTGATCAGGACCAGCACCAATCCACCAAGACTGAGTCCCAGCACCAGAGGAGATCGCAGGGCGTCTTGTTCCCCTGGGCGGACTTGAGACCCAAGCGACATCCCCATCCCGGCATAACGTGCCGACTTCTGCGGATGTGTCGAATCAGCAGATCGGCTCGAAGGGAGCGGTTTGAGCTTTGTAGGTGACAGCGAATCTTCTTCAAAACTGGCAACGACTTCATAGGCCGCCATCACCTGGGATTCTGTATAGACGGGCCCTTCGAAGAGTGATGTCTCTTTTTGTGGTGGTGCAACAGGTTCCCGCTTGTCACTTCGTCCCTTGGCAGGGGCGGCATCATGAGTCGGCTTCGGGGATTCGCGATGCTTGGGAAGCGGCGGGGGGGCCTCCGGGATTTCTCGCAACTGCAAATCAGGTTCGGGCTCGGCAACGGTGGGATCAAGATAGACCAGGTCCAGACTACCGACACGGATGATGTCACCAGGACTCAACCGAGCGTGAGCGACTGTTGTTCCGTTCACCTCGACTCCATCCGACGTGGCTGCAGTCACATCAAACGCCGACTTATTCCAAAGGACTCGACAATGCATCGCCCCGACGTCATCACCCGCAACGCAGATATCGTTAAACGACTGCTTTCCGATCGTTAACGGTTGCGTTCGCGACAACTCGCATGTCGTGACCCGACCGTCTGCATATTGAAGTTCGAGTGAAGGCATCGTTATTCGCTTTTACCCTGTCGTGAGATCAGGCGGATCTTTTGCATACCAATATGATTCGCGGCATCGATCACGGAAATGACGGAACGATGTAATGCCGCAGCGTGAGCAGAAATCAGGATTTCCGTCTTCTGTTCTTTTCGCATCTTATCTTTGAGAGCATCGGCGAGACGGGCTGGGTCGGCCAGTGGTTCGTCATCAATCGTGATCACATTTGCCGCGTCAATTTGAACTCGAATCGACGACCCTTCGAGGTCTTCCAGAATCTGCAACTGCTGCGTCGCCCCTTTTTTTTCGGGATCAGGGGTCGGGACCTGGATTGATTTCTGCAAGGCAAATGATGCCGTGACCATGAAGAAAATCAGCAACTGAAACGTGACATCCACCATCGGCGTCAAATCCATTTCGTCGTCGGCTCGCTGACGGACCTTCAACTGAAACGGCTCTGGTTCATTCTCGTCGTCTTCGGTCGTTTGTTCAGCTTGACCTACGTCGTCAAACTCACTGGACCCGTCGTTTATCGCCCCCTCAGGCTCGACATGAACATCTTCGTCACGACTTTCGCGGTACGCCGCAAACGACTCCTCCGGCGGTGCCTGCCAGCCCTCTTCCTGTTGGTCGTCGACGGCAGTTTCAGTGGCAGTTCCCGAATTCCTGTCGGGGGATGAACTAAAAATATCTTCCAGGGGGACGAGAGTCTGTTCGCCGCAGGTCGGACACTGAACCGTCATTCCGGCCTGACGGCTGGAAATACTCATCAGTCCCGAACAATGCTGGCAGCGAAACCGAATCGCCATTTTATGCCTGTGCTGGATCCATTTGAGATTCTGACGGATTGAACGTTGCTACTGCGTAAAGCGGAGGTGAGTGAAACCGAAAACCTCGCGTCCCATGACTCACTCGCTTCAAGTGATCTGGTGAAAAGCGAAAACCTTACTCGACCGGTTTGTCACCAACCCCCATGTACAATTCCACACCCTCAACCGACTTGATTGCTTTGGCGATTTCCTCGACCAGACCATGCGGAACATCCCCTTCCGCCTTAATCACGAACTTACGAATTCCTTCACGCGATTTCTCTTCGACGAAGCGTCGAATGTCACTCAATTCTCCGTCGGGGCCTTGCACATCACCCAGGACGATTCGAGGCGACTCAGCGACGCTAGCTGCAGCAAACACGGTCACGACAGCAGCCCCGCTCGCATCAATCCCGATGGCATGTTGAGCAACTGGGACATCCAGATCGGGCTTTCCCTGCATGGTGGACGAGACCATGAAGAAAATCAGCAGCAGGAACGTGACATCGATCATCGGAGTGATATCCAAATCTCCTTCGACCGCCTTTCGCTTCCCGCCGAAAGATCCCGCCGAATCTCTGAATAGACTGCGACTAGCCACGTCAACATCTCCCGCTCCGCGTCAATTTATCGCTTTTTCGACTGGGCTGCTTCGAGTTCATCCAGGAATCGTCCAAGTTGATGTTGAACCGCATCGGTCAGGCGACCGATGCGAACCTGCATCGATGCCATACACATGACAAGCGGGATGGCGATCATCAATCCGACGGCGGTCGTGATCAGTGCAAAACTGATATCCGTAGCCAGCTTGCTCGGATCAACACCTGTTCTTTGACTGGATGCAATTTTTGCGAACGCGGCAATCATTCCCAGAACAGTTCCCTGCAATCCGAGCATCGGCGCCGTCTTGACGACTGTATTCACCCAGGAGAGCTGGTAATCGAGTTCGGCCAGGACTTCGCGTTCGAAAGTCTCACTCAGAAGTTGTCGCAGTTTGGCAATTGGCCGATCGCGATTGGCGAGGGCAATCAGAATCAGTTGTGGCACCGCTTTTGACCAGTAAGCCGGGGAATCGCACAATTCGGCGACGCTATCAAATTGACGTCCCTGCAATCGCTCACTGACCTGGTTGAGGAAATCGTCGGCGGTGGCCTGAGTCCGAAATCGCTTTTGAGCGATCCGGCGAAAGACCAGAATTGTCAGAAACAGACCATAGACCGCTGCAATCGCCTGCATCGGGTAGATCAGATTGCTCATGAAATCGACCAGCTTGGCCATGTCCATGGGCGAAACTCCGAAGAGAAATGAGACTGCAACAAGAAGGGAAAATCGTCACCGACAGGCCAGTATAACCGTCCGAGGTTGATGTCGGTACTCGGTCATGAAAAGTCCTGCCGTCCATCAAATTCGACTCATTCGGCGCAGTTTCGAATGCCTTCCAAACCAAATTCAATGGTCAACGAACACTTCGGTTTACCCACAAATCACGATAGCACACTGCATTTTCAAAGTTGATTCGGCGGATTGTCTTGCCACAATGAAAGGGTTAAGATGAAAAGGTCGTAGCAAACAGGCTCGGAGCGTGGTGTTCCGAGGCACGCAGGAAGGCATCAGAAATGAATGAACGACTGAATTGGATGCTGCCGTCGTTCGAGATCGTTCGACTCGGAACGCTTCGGATACGAATGGATCTCTCGTTCTTTCTGGTCGGGGCCTTTTTTCTGTTTCGACTCGGATGGATGCTCGGAGCGGCCTTTCTGGCCATCCTGATGGTATCCGTTCTTCTGCACGAACTGGGGCACGTCTGCCTGGCCCGTATGACTGGTGGAAATGCCACCGAAATTCGCCTGTCGCCGATCGGCGGATTGGCAATGGTTCAGCCGGGGCGTGGGACGTGGGCTTCCGTGGTCACGACCGCTGGTGGACCTTTTGTCAACCTGGTGATCTGCCTTGCCATTCCCTGGATCTTGCCGTCGGATTCCTACCGATCAGCATTAGTCCCATTTACGCTTCCGTTGACGAAACTTGATCTTGAGCAATTGCCCAGCGACCTGGGTGTCATCACATTTGTCGTCAACTGGATGCTGTTCCTGGTCAACATGCTGCCAATGCTCCCGCTCGATGGAGCTCAAATCGTGCGATCCGTGCTGGCTGCTCGAATTCACCCGGAACTGGTCAATCGATGCGCTGTTCAAGTCAGTATGGTTGTGGCGGGGTTGCTGGCTGTGGTGGGACTGGCATTTGACCTCACTCCACTGGTCTTCCTGAGCGCCGTGGTGTTTGTTGTGAATCTGGTTGAGTTCTTCGAAAACGAGCGAATCGACCGTGAAGAAGATTCGTTCCTCGGCTATGACTTCACCGACGGGTATACCAGCCTGGACCGGTCGGTCCCTGCAGGCGGGGGGACGCAGCCGTCTGAAGCGCAACCGGGGCTGGTCGAACAATGGCGTGAACGACGTCGGCAACAGCAGGAGCAGGCAATTCGGCGACAACAGGAAGAGGCCGAACAGCAGTTAGATGAACTGCTGGCCAAGGTTCATGCTCATGGAATGAGCTCGCTCACGTCACGTGAGCAGCAAACACTGAAGCAGGTCAGTGACCTTCTGCGTGACCGTGGTAAACGAACCGAATAGCAACCCTGCGGACTATTCCGGATATTCGGATCGAACCGAATTCGCAGGCGACGACGGTGGTGCCATCCGACATCACATAACCCTGCATTTCGTTGATCTACTTCTGGTTGCTCATTGCCAGAGTTGAACTAGAGTTCCAAAACCCTGTGCTCATTCGAATCGAAATCGTTTCAATTCGATCATCACCGGGTTCGCTGCTGGAGGTCTTGCGGCTTTCACGGCATGGGAACTCGACAAATGACGACCTGGCTCCTCGACACACCGACGTCCTTCGATCACGACTCCGTTCATTCCGATACGGTGGTCGCTCCGGGCGCCGATGCGCCGGCCGATGTCATTCTGCGAGAATTCAGCGATGCGACCGGCCTACCATGCATGATCATCGAACGCGAATTCGCGCACGTGATTGCCCAGTCGCACGCCGAGTACCTTCGCTATGTTCCACCACGACTGGTACTGCGACTGGGGCAGGTCAATGCCATTGAAGTCGACCGTATCAGCGAAGAACTGACCTACTTCCTGGTGCCCATTCCGTCGAAAGAGTCGCTTTTGATCGCCGGCTATGTCCTGGCATCACGTGATGTATTCCCTCCGGAACTTCATCTGGCAGCTTTGGAAGCACGCGTCAATGAAGCCGATTCCGAAAAAGCACTGACTTCCGTCCCCGTCTGTGATTCGCAATTGCTTGTCCGATTGCTTGACTGTGCCTTCCGCAGTTTGAAACAGCGTGAACGTGAAGCGGAACTTCAGCAGGAACTGGATGCCCTCAGTCTGCAGATTGACTACACCTACGAAGAGATCAGCCTGCTGCATCGATTGACAGAAAACCTGCAATTGTCCCGCCCATCGGAAGAACTCGCCGAACTCTGTGTGCGTGGGCTGTATCCGCTGATCGAATGTGCTGGTGTCGGGATCTGTGTAGAAAATTCCGATCACTCGATGCGATTCCTGTCTCAGGGACGCCTGCCTTTTGATCAGATGGAACTTGCCCGGTTGCTGGCGCGGTTTGATACGCACAACTGGAGCAAGCCGCTGGTGAAGAACAAGCTGCAGCATACGCTGCTGGGCGGGGACTTCCCGGGCCTGAAGAATATGGTGATCGTCCCGATCGGGGACCCACAGCATCGGCGAGGCTGGATTGTCGCGGCAAACCTGCGGGGCGGCCGGGAATTCGGTTCGGTTGAAGCGAACCTGATTTGCTCCATCGCCACGATCCTGGGAACTCACGTCCGCAACATCGAACTGTATGATGAGCACGACGAACTGCTCGTGGGATTTGTTCGATCGCTGGTCTCCACATTGGATGCCAAGGACCCGTACACGCGCGGTCACAGTGAACGAGTCGCCTTACTGGCTCGTCGCATTGGCCAGCAGATCGGGCTGGAAACCGGGGATCTGGAAGATATCTACCTGTCAGGACTGCTGCACGACATTGGTAAGGTGGGTGTCGATGATCGCATCCTGGCAAAACCGGGTCAGTTGACCGAAGACGAATTCCGACAGATCCAACAGCACCCGATGATCGGATACCAGATCCTGTGTCAGTTGCGAAATCTCTCGCAAATCCTGCCAGGCGTACGACATCATCACGAAGCGTTTAACGGGAAGGGTTATCCCGACAAACTGAAGGGTGACGGAATTCCGCTGATGGCTCGGATCATTGCCGTGGCCGACAGCTTTGATGCCATGGTCAGCGATCGCCCTTATCGAAAGGGGATGCCGATCGAGCGATTGGAAGAAATCTTCCGTCGCGGATCTGGTGAACAATGGGATCCGCGAGTCATCGAAGCCTATTTCCAGGCTCGCGACGACATCCGCCAGTTGTGCGCTTCGTACTCTCCTTCAGCAGGCAATCTGCTGCGAGAAGTCGGCAGCAGTCGATTAGGAATCCTCGCTGGCCGGGCTCTGCTGAAACAGTAATGTTTTCGCGTGTCATTCTCGCTCCGCGATAAGCCGAATCCGTGAAATCACGAAAAAGTGAAGGCCCACGCAGACGAGCAAGATAATGGCCGCGATGACATTGAACTCCGAGTCCCGAAAGTGAAATATCATTTCACCAAGTACGATCCAGATCGCGAACAGTCCGACCATCGTTCCTATGGCGAGCGGGACGGCTCCCCAACGAACCCAGAGGGCGTAAACCGCAGACAGATGAGGAACCAGCAACAGGTGCGCCAGAATAAATGGTCCGGGGTCGCGGGGATTCAAAAACTCTCGAGTATTCTCGAACCCTCCGATACATGCGATCAGAAATAATGTGATTCCTGGGAGTATCCCGATCATTGCGCCAGATAGTTTCGAATAGAAGACCTGAGCCGTCGATTGAGGTAACATGACAAGTGATGCCAGTGTCTGACCTCGGATTTCATCCTGAAGACATCGCGCGGCAATGAGCGAAGTCTCCCACGTCAGGGCACAGAGTGAAAAGAACTGGTACACGCCGATTCGCTGAGAGTTGTGATTTCCCCAACCACGGAATCCCCATAATGAGCATGCGATCCATGTGACTGGAAACAGGATCGCATACCCCGCGATGCGTACGACCCACATCCGGAAGCCACCCGAGACGAAGTGGTAATCCTTCCACAAGAACGGATTGCTCCAGACTCGGCCGTTCACAATAGGACGACGGAACCTGGTACTGCGTGTGGCAATCGAAGTTGTTGAAACTTCCGTCGTGAATGAAGCTGCGGTAAGTCCAAAACATCCCCATGCTCCCAGGAAACAGGCAACTCCCACGAATGCATTCGTCATTAACTGAACACTCCATGGGGAGTCCCCCCAGCCTGATGTCAGATTTTTTTCGATCTGTATGAAAAGCGACATTTTCGCGACGTATTGCAGTCCGTACACAACCATCGACCGCTGGAGCCCCATCTGGGCCAAGAGTGCCTGACAGACAAACGGTATGGTCACGTACAACCCCAATATGACAACAAGAGCGGTTCCCGCCTTACGACTGCTCGACGCAATCGTCGAACAGAGTACGCCCACACCAGCCATCAGCAGGGTAAATCCGATCAGCCCGATATAAGCGGCTTGCACCTGCGACTGTGTCACGCCACCCATCGTTACGGCCAACAGTGTGAACGGATACTGAACTGTGATCAGCAACAACGCCTGAACCAGTCGGCCCCCGAGCTTTCCCATCAGTAAGCCCAGTGGGCTGATTCCGGCCATCGTCATCAGGCCAAGCGTCTCTTCCTCCTTTTCTTCTGAAATCGTCGTCGAGAAGAATCCGATCCCGAGCAAAGTCATAAAGATCGCGTTGAGATAAACGCTCGCCTTGAAGAATCGCATCCCCGGCGCGCCGAAACGCATCGCGACCTGAAGCGAACAGCAAAGTGCAATGTAGATCGCGGCCATCAATCCAAAACGGGCTGTGTGGTTGAGAATCGACCTCGCATCACTCCGGAGCGAACGGGCCAGCAGAGCAGTGACACCCGTGATCATGCAATGTTCCTGAGACCGGACGTGAAACGATCTGAAACAGAACGGATTAGATACGGTCACAGATGATAGACAGAATGTTCGTGAATATAAGCTTCGACCGATCGCGATACCTGATAACGAATGCTGCGTCCTTCCCGGACACATGAACGAATATCGGTGGCCGAGATATCGATTCCAGGAATCGAAACCACGCAGATTCGCGGATTGATTTCGCCGAGTTGCTCGGTCAGATGCCGCTGAACTGTCTGTTGGTCGAACGATTCTCGACCTCGATTGACCGCGACGATCGTCGCCAATTCCAGGATCCGCTTCGGTTCACGCCATGTCGGCAAATCATGGATCGAGTCGGCACCAAGCAGCAGAAACAGTTCGCGACTCGGATCGTCGCCGTGCAGCTTTTCCAGCGTGGTCACCGTATACGAGGGGCCAGTCCGCTCAAGTTCCAGGCGATCCAGCTTGAACGCGGAGTTTCCGGAAATCGCAAACTCAATCATCGCACAGCGCGTCGCTGCCGGAGAAATCGTATGTGTCTGTTTGTGCGGAGGAATCAAGGCGGGGACAAACCAGACTTCATCCAGTTGGCACCGCTCGCGACATTGCTCAGCCAGAATCAGATGGCCAAGATGTATCGGATCAAATGTGCCACCAAAGATGCCGATCCGCATTTGTTTCGCAACCTCTTTGCAGCAATCGAGCCGTCAAAGCGGAACAATGAAACTCACGAATCACACTCTTACCGAGTGTGATTCGTGGTTCCAGATGTCTGGTACTGACGACCCCGAACTATGCCCCGAACTTCTCCAGACGGCCTGCGTGCGCCATCGCCAGCAACATCAGGTGCTTGGCTTCAAATTGTCCCAAGCCACCTCGCAGGCACTGCGATTCGCCAAATTTCGTTGAGCCATCAAATCGGCAATTGTTCGCCGACAACAGGACGGGAACCGGGTGCCAACTGTGCGACTTCATTTTGCTCGGAGTGCTGTGATCACCGGTCACGATGATGACATCGGGATTCAGCTTCGTCACGCGTGGCATTGCGGCATCGAGTTCTTCGGTACGCTGCACCTTCAGTGGGAAATTACCGTCTTCGCCCGAGGAGTCTGTGTACTTCCAGTGGATGAAGAAGAAGTCATAATCGTTCCATGCGGCTTCCAGGCGATTCATCTGGTCTTCCAGCGTGTGCCCGGCATCGAGGATATCCATCCCGACCAGGCGGGCCAGACCGCGATACATCGGATAGACCGCGATTGCCCCTGCTCGCATTCCATAAACTTCCTTGAACCGAGGAATGTGAGGCATCTTGTCGATTCCGCGAAGCGTCAGGAAATTTGCCGGGGCATCATTCTTCAACACTTCTTTGGCTTGCGCCAGAAACGCCTTCGCCACTTCGGCGGTCCTGGCACTTCCAGCCGAACGTGCCACGGGTTCCAGTGCAGGGACGCCTGTCTTTTGTGGATCTGTGTCAGCAACATCACCGCCCAGACCTTCGCCACGGAAGATGATGACGGTTCGATAACCTTCGCCCGCCCGGACGAAGACTTCCACACCCGGGACCTTGATCAGATTCAGCTTTTCACTCAGCTTGGAGCCGACTTCGGTGGGAATTCGTCCCGCACGGCGATCCGTGATGTTTCCTGCCGCATCGATCGTACAGAAGTTCCCTCGGATCGCGACGTCGTTCGGACCGAGTTCAAAGTCGATCCCAAGTGCTTCCAGCACACCTCGGCCGATTTGGTATTTGACCGGGTCGTAACCAAACAGACCCAGGTGGCCCGGACCACTTCCGGGAGCAATCCCTGGCAGGACGGGAGTACTCAGTCCCAACGTCCCTTTGCGAGCCAGCGCATCCAAATTTGGAGTGTTGGCAGTTTCAAGTTCCGTCTTGCCGCCTGGTTCGAGTGGCAGCCCACCCAGTCCGTCGCCAACGACGAGAACGATCTTGGAGCCGTTATCTTTTTGCAGTTTCCGGGTCATCTCATGAGGATCGGTCATGAATCTTATTCGCTTTCAAGGTTTCGAGGTCGCATCGGAAAGTTCCTCCTGCGGAACCTCCAATGGCGCGTGATTGTCAGTAAGTATTAAGTCTGGTGCAAGTCAGGCGCGGTTGTCGAAGTCTCCAGTGGCACCCCATTTTGACAACGCATTGGCCCGGCTGGGACTATTCACTCATACAAGGTTTATCAGGAAAGAGCATACTGATGCTTGTCCGGTCGTGGATCGAACGGATTGCCGCCGCCATCAGATGTGCAACTGAGACAACTTCCACATTATGAGGGAGCGGATCGAACGAGTTCTCGATCGTATCCGTAATGAACATCTTCTTGATGTCGCTGTTGGCGATCCGGGCAGCCGCACCCTTCGACAGAACTCCATGCGTCACCGCGACATAGATGTCACGAGCTCCACGTGATTTCAGCGTGCGGGCCATCTCAACCAGCGAGTTTCCCGTGATGGTCAGATCGTCCACCAGAAAGATATTCTTATTCTGGACGTCGCCGATGACTTCAAGAATCTGCACGGTTTCCGTGTGATCCGCCCGATGTTTGTTTCCGATCACAACCGGGGCGTTCAGCAGTCCTGCATAGGCTGCGGCACCTTTGGCAAATCCGACATCGGGACTGCAGACCACGACGTCCGGGACTCCCAGTTTCTTGAAGTGATCAACCAGCACAATTCGCCCGTAAAGATGATCAACGGGAACCCGAAAGAATCCCTGGATCTGCGGGCTGTGCAAATCCATCGTCAGTACTCGATCGGCCCCGGCGGCCTCAATCGCATCGGCACAGACGCGGGCCCGGATCGAAACGCGTGGCTCGTCCTTCTTGTCCCCTTGAGCATAGCTGAAAAACGGGATCACGGCAGTAACATTCTGCGCACTCGCTCGTCGAGCGGCGTCGATCCAGAACAACAACTCCATGAAGTTGTCATTGACCGGATAATGGCACCCCTGGATGACAAACACATCCTTGCCGCGTACGTTTTCCTTGATTCTGACGAAGACATTTCCTTCGCTGAAGACATGTGCCCGTGCCGGTGTCAGGGCGACCCCCAGAGTGTTGGCAATGTTCTGTGCCAGCAGAGGATTGGCGTTTCCCGCAAGAATCGCCAGGTCACCTTGCGGAGCCTGGAACGGCGCGGGCCTCGGCCCAGTCAGATCGGGCCGCGAAAAGTCCATCGAACGGTTCCTCCAGACGAATGTCAGGTCAATGAGTCATGGCACGAGGCATGATAGCGATCAGGCAGTAACTCTCAAATGGTTACTTCTTGCCGTCGTCCTGTGGATAAAGGATCAGACGATCGTGCGTCAATAGCAGCAGATCCTGCAACCCGTCTCCCGTGACGTCGACCGCCAATCCTTCACGCGGGTCCGTTCCTCCACCTTCATCTTCATTCCGGAAGCTCTTTTGTTCAAAGATCCGGAAGTACAAGGCGTGTTTCAGTCCTGAGTCAGGACGGTACTGGAGGATCTCCACGAAATGTGATCGCGAATCCGTGATTGCCAGATCGACTTTGCCATCACCATTCAGATCTCCGGCGATGATGTCTGTCGGATAGACCTTGTCGAGCTGACTTTCGAACGATGCCAATTCCTTGATGGCAGGAGCAGACGCACCCGCATACAAGACCGCCAGCTTGTCGCTGCCGAAGAGCAGCAGATCGTCTCGTTTGTCGCAATTGAGATCAGCGACGCGCAGAGATTTGAATGAGAAATCCCCGATATCGATTTCTTTCCATTGAACGTAGCCCGAATCCCCTTTCTTGAGGACTCGCAGTTTCTTCACGCCGGCATCGATCAGCGCGATTTCCGCTCCAGGGTTTCCATCGAGTTCAATCAGTGTTGCGCCAACGATCTTGGAATTCGATTCACCGGCATTGAACTGTTCGTCAACTTGCCAGCGATTGTTGGGGCCAAGCAGCATATGCCGCGCGAAATTCTCTTGTGCCACCAGCAATCCAGACTTGTCGCCGAGTTTCGCAAAGTTTACGGCACCAGGAGAAACCGCCCCAAGCCCCAGGTTGCCCGTTGTGACGATTTCGACCGGTACCCCCTCGGCATTCAAACCGAAAAGCTGTGGAGGTTTTGACGTTCCCTGAAAGATCAGGAATTCAGGCCGTTTGTCCCCCGTGATATCCAGCTTCATCAAAAGATCGGGTGTCCCCTTCAAATCGAGGACCACGGAAGCTTTGCCACCGAACTGAAAAGGTTGCCAGTCCTTTCCGGTCTTCTTCAGAGCCTGCAGCGAGTATTCTGAGGACCGATCTTTTTTAGCTTTGGCGATGAAGACGATCTCAGGACGGCCATCTCCATCCAGATCCGTCAATTCCAGCCCGTTAGTGTCTCCTTCGACGGGCAACGATTCAGGAAAGACGAGTTTTCCGTCTGCAAATCGACTGAGCCCCAACGTTTTCTCGGGACCGCTGTGAACGACAATTTCTGCTTTGCCGTCACCGTCCAAGTCAGCGGCACGAATCTGGTCAGCACCGTTGAGGCCGGGAAATGGAGTCCCCAGATCGAGGCCACTGCCCGCTCGCTGGCGGAACACGAGAACGCGCGAAGCATCTGGATCCGTAACGACGACGTCGTTCAATCCGTCGCCATCCAGATCACCGATCGACAGATCACGTTCACGTCCTGACCCCTGCTTGCCGAATCCAAATTGAATCAGCCGCTCTGGAAGATCATTCGCATCAGGTTTGCTGCGTTCGACTCGCAGCATCTTGATGCGTCCGGTCCGCGAATCAATCGTCAGAATTTCCTGACCGGGTTTCCCATCGATATCACGCAACGTGACTGAGCGAGGACGTTCCAGATCGAAGACGTACTCGGGCCCGAGTTGCCCATCCGCCAATTGAAGCCGGGCTCCCAATGCACGGGTCAGGCCTTCCCCCGCCAGATAGCAAAGATCATTTTTTCCATCACCATCCAGATCGGCGATCTGGGCGAGGCCGAGTTTGTCAGAGGTGTTCATCAGCTTTTTGGGAAGGGCCAGCGTTCCCTTCACCTGCTGATAGAAGACGATTGTCTCATGCTTGCCGAGAATGACCAGATCATCCAGACCGTTGCTGTCGAGATCCCCGGCCGTCAGGAACCATGGAGTTGGTGCGACATCGGGGACACGTTGCTGAGTCTTTTCTGTCCATTCCCCTTTTTCTGGCTGAAAGCGAATGACGAGCTGGTCGGGATTTCCAAAGTACGCGATATCCGTCCGACCGTCACCATTGAAGTCACCCAGCGCCAGCGCCGAGACTTCGCGATCCACAGGGAGTTTGCGATGTTCGAACCGCCAATGGTCTTCGACCGAATTGACGTCGCTACGCCCGATCGATTTGTCGACGACCTTCGTTGCTTCTTTCCGCTGGATCAGCAGGTCGAGGCGGCTCTTGCTGTTGTCAACGAGTACCAGGTCTGCCAGGCCATCGTGATTCAGGTCGCCGGTCAGCATATTGCTGGACCGTTCTGAAAGCTTGAAGACTTCAATCGGACGAAACCCGTAGTGCTGCGACAATGGGGTATCATCGGCACAAAGTGTGGTCGGAAGGGCAATTGCAGTCGCACACAGGCAAAGCATCCGGCAGTAGAGCGTATTCATTGCGTCAGTACTTTCGAATCGTCGCGCGAACTTGAACTCGGCAGGAATGGTTGGCACCGTTGCCAGGCGGAATTAGTGATCCGATTCCGTCCTGGCAGAAATAGAAATTACACCGGTCGATCAGGATTCGGCATATCTCGAGAATCGCCAGAGCCCTCGGAGCGCGGAGGGCTCGAGCGTGGACCACGTCCGCCTCGGCGATTGGAATCGCCACGCGGCCGGTCCTCGTTTCGGGGCTCGCCCTGTGGTCGGTGTTCCCGACGGGGCGAGTCAGAGGAATCTGCGGCATCATCTCGATCTGCCGCCATCAGCGGCGGCGATTTGCCAGGTTTGTTGCTGACAACCGTCACAATATCCTTTTCGTCCGTCATCACCATCCGCTGGCCTTCGTACGCGATCATCAGTTTGCGAGCCAACAGTTCCTGGCCAATGATCCGTCCTGTCCCCACCTTCGTGACGACAGTCGCCCCAATCGGAGGAAGATCGCGGCGATGTTCCTCATAGGTATCGTATTCGTATCGCAGGCAACATTTCAGTCGGCCGCAACGTCCTGAGATTTTCGAGGGATCCAGCGTCGCCTTCTGCAGCTTCGCCATCTTCATCGAAACCGGAGGCATTTCCCGCAGGAATGTGTTGCAGCAAACGGGCTGGCCGCAATCACCATAGTCAGCCAGCAGCTTCGCTTCGTCGCGAATACCAATCTGCCGCATCTCAATGCGTGTCTGGAACTGCTTGGCGAGTGCTTTGACCAGTTCGCGGAAGTCGACTCGATCTTCGGCGAGATAATAAAAAATCAGCCGTTCGCCACCAAACACGCGTTCGATGTCGATCAACTGCATTTGCAGATTGCGTTCGCGAATGGCGTTCTGCCCGCCGACAAACGCTTCCTTTTCAAAAGCAATGCTTTGATCGTGTTCGATTTCATCCTGAGCATTCGTCAGCCGAATGATGCGTCCATGTTCTTCGGCAGTCCCCAGATATGTGCGTGACTGTTCTGTTGCCGTGGAGAGAACGGTTCCCCATTCGTGGCCTCGATCGCTACGAATGATGACGGTGGTTCCGCGCGCCAGAGGTCCCAGCCCCCGAGCCGAGAATTCCCCGACGATCCGCGACACTCCGTAGCGAACGACGTAAGACTGGTCTGTGACAGGTGTATCCATACGGCCTTCAGTGGTGAAGCAATGCTGTTCATGTAGGCCGCGGGTCCGAATTCCCGGACGACGGCATTCCGAAAATTATAGTCCGACGCACGGCGTGCTGTCAGCCTTCAGGCTGGGCTGACTGGAGAAGAAACGGAAATCGTTGCGGGGAATTTCCAGGCCGCAGATGGCTGGAATTGCGATTGGTTCTCAATTTTTGACGAATCTCGCCGTTAAAATCGAACAGACGACGCGTTCGGCGCGGGTCTCCTGACCCCGCCGAAACGCCCGACCGAAGGTCTCCTCTTTCCGCGAGTCGTAATCGACGCATCACCACTTCGTGTTTGAAGCTGATGGTCTCATCCGGTCACAACGCACGTGCCGCTTGCCAATTCAAATTCGATAGGGCAGAACGATGGGGCAGAACGATGAAGAATTAAGATTTCCATCTCTTCTATCGTTCTGCCCCCCCCATCGTTCTGCCCAAATTGTTTTGGCTTTCAACGAAATGAATGAAGGGGAGACCTTCGGTCGGCTGTTTCGGCGGGGTCGGGAGACCCGCGCCGAGCACGCGTTTCCTGTTTTGGTGAAAGGCAGCCAACGGCCGTCGTCACGGGCAAAATGCACGATTTGCGCGCTAGTAACTGATACCCGAGGTGGATAGCATAAAGCAGTCCCGTTGACGCCCCTGCGTGACGTCCGCGTCTTCCGCTCCAGACCGCTAGCGCCCCTACCATGCTGCCCGAGGTTCGAGGTTATGTCTGAATCGTATCCCATTGAATGCCCTCATTGTCACGCAAAAGGGAACCTCGCAGATGCGTCGCTCCTGGGGCAGGCAATTTGCTGTCCAACGTGCCAACAGGTATTTGTCGCCCCGCTTCCGGTGAATCCTGCAGTCACTGTCCCCGTGATCACTATCCCCGTGATCCCGGTTCCTGAAGTACTTCCCACAGCGGCGGTTTCAGTTCCACCGATCGAAGTACCACCAGTTGCTGTCGTCGAAGCACCGCAACCGGTCCAGGTGCCTCAATCTCCGAGCGTAGTAGCCTCAAGCCCGCCCCCGGCAACAACCTGGAAATTCGGCGCCGCACCCGAAGAGGTCCTGGCAACCTCGGCTGTTCCGGTCGTGACGGTCGCGATTGCACCTGTCAATCCGCTCCCGATTGACGTTACCAGCGTCGCGGCAGCGCCTGTGGCTCCGGCTATGCCGACGCAAGTGACGCCTGCTCCGACAACTCCATCTCCCGCGGTCGTTTATGCACCCCCGCCAATAGCAACTGGGATGCCCCAGGAATTTCCGCCGCCGACCATGCCCGGCCAGGCGATTATGTCACCTGTCGTACCAGATCAGGTTGCTCCGCCGGCAGTTGGACAATTTCCTGCTCAATTGATGGCCCCTGTGCCGACGGGTCATTACCTTCCGGCGGAACCCTTCGCCGGTGTCGTTCTTCCCGCCGTCCATACGATGGATGGACCTGTACCCGGTTTCATGGCTCCCGCCCCTCCTCCGGGGCCCGCGGAATTGTCCTTCGCACAGAGCCTTCCCGAGCCTGTTGCTCGCGGTGCGATTCAGCCGCCTAAGCCTGCTTCGAAAGCGAATCAGAATCTCATTATCGGTGGAATTTCGGCGATTCTGCTGTTCGCAACCATCGTGTTTCTGATGGGTGATCCGTTCCGGCGATTCGGCAAGACGAAACCACCCGAAGAACCCGCGGAAATGAACCCTATCGCCAAGCCCTACGTTCCTCAACCGGGTGATACGACCGCAGAAGATGCGTTTGCACGAATCAATGCGCTCAACAATCCCAAGCCCGATAAAAAATAGGCTGCTGGTAACCGACCAATCTGCCCGCCGGATTAATTGTCCGACGCTGGACGCGAACGCATTACGGCCTCATTGAAAGAGCGAACGATGCAACAGACACGATTTGTTTGGCTGGCACTGGCGTTGGTTCTTTCATGGTCGTCCGCCGGAAGATGTTCGACGGTCATCCACGCTGGCCGGATGATCGATGGACGCAGCGAGGAACCTTTATTGCAGGTGACCATCGTCGTCGATGAGGGGAAGATCACCAGCATCACCCGCGGCTACGTTGAACCCAAACCAGGCGACACGCTGCTCAAGTTGACCGAGCACACGGTGATGCCGGGTCTGATGGATATGCATACACATCTGCAGTCCCAGCATTCGAAGGATTCGTACACCGAACGATTTTTCATGGAGCAGGCGGACTATGCTCTGAGGTCCACCGTTTATGCCCGGGCAACGCTGCTGGCCGGATTTACAACGGTTCGCGATCTTGGCGACAACGGCGTGAATTCTGTCGCATTGCGAAAAGCGATCGAACAGGGCTGGGTCCCGGGACCTCGAATTTTCACATCAGGAAAATCGCTGGCGACGACCGGCGGACATGCGGATCCGACGAATGCTCTGCGAGGTGACTATCGACGTGATGCCGGACCGCTGGAAGGAGTCATCAACGGACCGGACGAAGCTCGCAAAGCGGTTCGACAACGCTACAAGGATGGGGCCGATCTGATCAAACTGACTGCCACGGGCGGCATCCTCAGTATGGCTGCCAGCGGCCAGAACCCGCAGTTCACCGAAGAGGAATTGAAAGCGGTCGTCACGACGGCGCGAGATTACAACATGACCGTTGCCGTCCACGCCCACGGGACCGAAGGAATTCGTCGTGCCGTTGTCGCGGGTGTCGATTCGATTGAGCATGGAACGTTTATGACGGACGAAGTGATCCAGTTGATGAAAGAAACAGGGACTTACTGGGTCCCCACCAACATGGCGGGGGAATGGGTTGCGGAAAAGTCGAAAGAGCCCGGATATTTCCCGGAGATCGTTCGCCCGAAAGCGGCCGCGATCGGTCCCGCCATCAAGGAAACTTTTATCCGGGCTCACAAGGCGGGTGTCAAAATCGCGTTTGGAACCGACTCGGGAGTCTCCCCACACGGTCAGAACGCTCGCGAATTTGAACTGATGGTCGCCGGCGGGATGTCTCCGATGAAGGCGATTCAGTCCGCGACGCTGGAAGCGGCTCGATTGCTCAAGATTGAACAACGACTGGGGACACTGGAAGCCCAAAAGGTGGCGGATATTGTCGCGGTTAAAGGGAATCCGCTTGAGAACATTCGACTGATGAAAGAGGTGGACTTCGTGATGAAGGACGGGGTCGTTTACAAGAAGCCGTAATGGGGAGTCTGGTCTCGGTGGCACTCAACACGGGTTACGATATTTGTCGCGGAATTCGTGAGGCGAGAGATAGTCGTGGTTCGCTCCGCGAACCAACGCTTCCAGGGTTATCGACGTTTGACGACGAGGCGCATCTTCGGGTTGCCATAATAATAAACGCGGCGTTGGTTCGCGGAGCGAACCACGACTATCCGTGACCGATCATTTTGGAGAACGGAATGACAGAGGCCATGCCGGAGCGAACTGAATCGGCGTCGCATGTCCGTTGGGACGTTCTCTGCTCGCTTGCTGTCATGGCGGCACTGGCTTATCTCTGCCGGAACAGTATCTCAGTTGTTCAAAAAACGATTCGAGAAGACCTGCAGCTGACTGAGGCGCAATTGGGCTTCATCCTCGGGCCAGCGTTCTTCTGGACATATGCTCTGGCACAGATTCCGTCTTCCCGATTCGGCGAACGACTGGGGGCACGACTCAGCCTGCCGATTTTCGCCTGTGCCTGGTCCTTTGCGATCGCAGTCTTCGGCTACACGAACTGGTTCCCGTTGTTACTGGGAATCTGGATGGTAACGGGACTGGCGCAAGCGGGAGCTTTCCCGGTTGCGGCTCGGACAATTTCTGTCTGGTTTCCCAAGTCAGAACGAGCCTCAGCCAGTGGCGTATTGACTGCATCGATGTCGCTGGGGGCTGCTGTCAGTGCCGGAGTGACGGGGATCCTGGTTCTAACATTTCGCTGGCAGACCGTATTTCTGATGTATGCGATCCCGGGATTGATCTGGGCATGCTTCTTCGGATCCTGGTTTCGAAATAGGCCGGAATATCAGCCGGGACTCAATTCTGCAGAACTGCAGCAAATCAGCGAAGGGAACGATCATGCGATGTCACCACAGATCGCCGACGCCACACCTTGGCTGTCACTGCTGACCAGTTGGCCGATGGGACTGATCTGTGGCCAGCAGTTTTGTCGTGCCGCGGCTCAGGCCTTTTTTATCAGTTGGTTTCCGACGTTCCTGCAGGAGTCTCGGCACATCACCGTCGTGAAGTCGGGGTTTCTGTCAGTCCTGCCGCACATGTCAATTGCAGCCGCCTGCCTGACTGGCGGGGCACTTGCTGATTTTATTTCTCGTAAGACAGGCGGATCAGGCTGGTCTCGAAAAGGCCTGGCGGTTGCCAGTCTGATGCTCTCCACGACTCTGATCGGAGCCGCATATTTTGTACAGGATGCGACCAGTGCCGTAGTTGTCATCAGTATCGGAGTCTATTGTGCTGCACTGGCAGGGCCAGGAGCCTATGCCGTCACTATGGATATGGGGGGGCGGCATGTCGGATCGGTGTTTGCGACAATGAACATGATCGGCAACTTTGGAGCCGGTATGCTTCCGTGGTTAATTCCGGCACTGAGGTCGCAGATTCAATCGAGTCCAACTCTGCTGGCGGTCTGTGCTAATGACTCCTGGAATGCCGTCATGGCATTAATCGCGGCACTGCATTTTCTGGCAGCCGTCTGCTGGCTGCTGCTGCCACTCCGCGGGAACGTGTTCGAATACTCGTTAGTTCCACCCAAGTGAAAATCGAGTCGACTCAATAAGGCGCATGTCTAAGCGTCGGATGGCAGCATCCTGCCACAACTACGGCCACTAAAATGACGCTTCGCGATTTTTACGCTTGCTTTGCATCACCAGCATCGGTAGCGTCCTGGAGGCATGGTGTCTTATTACGCACCGCACCCTGCTCTGCCATCTTGTCGCTGCTGAGGAATTTTCACAATGCCTGCATTGAACTGGCTGGAATCTGTCAGAAGACGCATCAGTTACCTGTGGGCACCGAAGCCAGTCAGGCGATCGCGCCGCTCGCAGTTTTCAAACGCTGCCCCCGCAATCGAGTCGCTTGAGCCCCGTCGCTTGTTGAGTGCCGTAATCGCATTTGACGATTCGTATCAAGTGCAGCAACCAAACCTCATGTCGATCGGAGCTCCTGTCACGCTCGATGTTCTGAGCAACGACACCACGGACAATGGACCGTTGACAATCGCATCGGTGTCTGCAGTCGCTCATGGGACGGTGAGCATTCAGCACGGAATGCCATCGATGTATGGAATGCCTGCCGGCCCACCTGACAGCCTGGTTTTCACGCCAGCGTTCGATTTTAACGGTACTGAGGCATTCACTTACACGGTTACGGACGCTGCGGGGGACGAGTCCATTGGTACTGTGACCCTTGTTGTAACTCCTAATAGCGGATCGAACTACGGAGGCGGGTCATCCTCAGGCGGTGGGTCGTCTTCTGGTAACGGAAGCGGCTCGGGAAGTGGATCCTCTGGCAGTGGAGGCTCCGTCAGTATGCATTAACGGCTGCGTTGGAGACTTCTACGACGGCCGTCAACCAGGCATTCAGCGTCGATCAGGCGGCTTCCAACACCTCGGATCAGACGGCAACGAACAACTATAATTCGGCTGTACAAATTGCGAGGAACACCGAGAATTCGACCGATCAGACAATCGCGAACACGTACTTGACCCTGGCCAACAACGCGTTGAATGCAGATCGTACCAACGACCAGGCATTACAGATTGCGTTCTACACTTATGAACAAAATGCAGCCAATGCAGAATCCACCGCTGATCAATCTGCGGAAAGCCTTTTCAATTCACAAGAGCAGATCGCGGCGAATTTCGAGCGATCCAGTGATCAGTCTGCGAATGTCGCTTATGTCGCTGCCCAGCAGACCGCAACCAGCGCCGAAAACGCAGCGAATATGGCAGCCGGTAGCACAATGTACGTCGCGATGACCGGAGCCGAAACTCAGTACAACAACGCGACTCAGGCTGCCTACCAGGCCTATTCCGCTGCCGAAATGGCCTTCATGTACAGTTCGTCCGGGTCGGGGACCTACACCTATACGCCGTTTGATTCTTCCACCGACTCGACATACGTTTCCGATGTGGCATCGGCCCAGCAAGCCTTTGCATCTGCATACAGCGCGGCAGAAACTCAGTTTCAGTCAGACAAGGCGGCAGCGCTGACAATTTATCAAACCGCAATGGCTTCGATTGATTCCACGTACAATGGTGCAACAGCAGCAGACCTGGCGACGTACCAGGCCGCTTCGCAGGCTGCACAAGATGCTTATCAGGCGGACTTGACTGCCCATCAGACCGCATTTGACGCCGCCGCTGCATCCGCTCAAGCGGCTCTCGATGCTGCCATTGCTCGCGATAAATCAACGAATGATGCTGCGGTGCTCGCCGCGACAACAGCCTACGATGCGGCGATTGCTGCTCACCAGACGCAGTACGATGCAGCAGTCAAAACGGCCAATGATGCCCTGGACGCAACAATGGCAGCGGATCAGTCTGCGTACGCAGCAGCGGATGCCAGCGCCAACGCAGCTTACGACTCAGCAGTGGCAAACGCCCAAGCAGCATATTCTGCGGTCGCGAACAATTCCGCATCAACATCGGATGACGTGGCTTTGGCGGCGACGGCGTACAGCGACAGCGTCGCTAATGCACTGGCAACCTGGTTGACAGCCGAGGCCAGCGCGACAGCGGCCTGGGCGAGTGCCGATGCAGCGGCGGAAGACATCGCCGCACATGCACTGGATGCTGCGGCGGCGACACAATTACAGGCGGACGCGGCTGCGACAAACGCCGAAGGACATGCATTGGATGCAGCGGCAGCACAGTGGGAACTGGCCGACGTCGCGGCACAAGCAGCTTATGCGGTCTCTCTGGACGCAGCGGCAGCGCAACAGATCAAGGATGATGCGACTTCAGCGGACACCGCAGAAATTGCGATGATTGCCGCTGCGGCTGCTCGAGCGACATCGGACGCTGCTGCGGCCGATGCCTGGGAACACAGTTGGGCACCGGTCGCCGCGTCGTATGACGTTGCGGTCTCGGCTGCCGAAGCGACTCGCGAAAAATCCGAAACGAACGCCTCAACGACGCAATCGATCGCCGACGAGAACGCTCTGGCGGCAGCCATGTCACGTTGGGCGAGTACTCAAAGTAACCCGTACGCCGGGTTGCAGGCAGCCCTTGAGCAAGCAAATGCAGCTCGGACCGCAACGGAAGCACACGCGTTCGGCGATTACATGAACGCGATCAGTGATGGCCGGGCACAATGGGTGGCAGACGTTGCGTCCGCATGGGTCACCGCGACGGATACTGTGGCCGACGATGCTCAAGCTTTCGTAAATACAGTCGTCCCCGAAGCGCAGGCCCTGCTTGACACCAAGGCTGCCAACGCATTAGCGTTTGTTAATATGGTTGCACCACAGGCACAGGCCGAAGCAGATGCGGTGGTCTCAGATGCATTGACTGCCGCGACGGCGATCATCACTGCATCACAGGCCGCCGCGGATGCTCAAGGGGATACTGCGGTCGTTGCATATGACACAATCATCGTAGCGGCGCAGACAGCAGCAGATACAAAGGCTGATGACGTGGCGACGGAAATCTCGGGCGATATCGCGGCGTTGCAGACGGCCACATCCAGTCTGGTGACCGTATTGACGGGGACGTCTGGCGGCACTGGCGGCACCCTAAACCCTAATGCTCAGGCGGCCCCGGAAGAAAAGCACAAAATTGGCGAATTCGATCCAACGGACCCTGCTGGCCTCGACGGTATTAAAGCACGGTTGGAATTCTGGAAGTTCAATCTGGAACTTGAATTTGGAAGAGAAATTGGTAAAGGAAAACCGGGCGAGCCGAGGGAGGAAGGGTTTGGGCGTGGAGTCCTGCTGAACTTCGAACCGTTCAAGCAGGAGAAATCAGAACCATGGAAATCACAAATTCTGAATGAAGATAAATCGGAAAAATCGCTATTGCACAAATATTATGATGGCGTCAGTCCTCTTGAAGTGAAACCTCAAGACTTTCCACCCGTATTTCACGAAACGCTTACACCGGATCTGGTGTTTCCGCCAGATTTGTCTTCGCCGTGGGTTTCCTCGCCTTTCGCATAAAATTATCGAGCGAATTTGTCACGCATCAGGAATTCTCAATCGAAAGGATTCACGAAATGTCACATGATAAGAGAGATTTAGTCTTTGTCGTTATTCTTGGAATAGTGTTGCATCACACCTGCCGACTTTTCGCAGACGATTCGTCGTTAGCGTCGACGGGTGACAGGGAGTCAATCCTTTCCAATATTGAAAAAGACATTGCTAAGTCGACGGCGATCATCGACCGAGATCCAGATGCGGTTGCAGAATACTTTCGCAGAGCCATTCGACTTGACGAGAAAATGGAACTCTTAAAGTCAATTAAGGACTACGGGCAGGTGTTGCGGCTTTCGTCTGATCCAGATTTCTATCTGTTTCGTGGCGACCTTTGGCAGGAAATCGGGGAGCCGGAACTTGCAGAATCGGATTTCAATGAGGCATTGCGACTGATCGAAGCGGCTCTCCAGAAAGACCCAAGATTAGAAACATTTAACTTACGGAATCGCGCGCGGGCATGGTACACGAAAGGGCAGATCGAGAAAGCAATTTCGGATTTAGACAAGGCCGTGGCAAGAGAGGCAGAGAATCTGCCCTTTTGCTCGGTACTGCTAGAGATGCGCGGGATAGCACGGCGACGACTCGGCGACCTGGATAAAGCAGAAGCCGATTTTGCCCACGCCCTCGAGATTGACCCTGAGAACGCGGGTGCTTTCTTTGAACGAGGTCGCCTTCGTAATATGCGTGGTGATTTCGCAAATGCGATCACCGATTTCGATGAATCGATTCGACTCAAACCGGAACATCCGATTCTCTACGCAAGCCGTGCATATGCCAATTTAAATCTGCATGAATACGAGAAGGCAATTGCAGATTGCTCACAAGCGATCAAAATTTTCCCGCTGTATGCACCGGCCTACCGTCATCGCGGCTGTGCTCGTATGGCATTGGGACAGATTGATCTGGCACTCGATGATTTGAACCAGGCAGTTCGTTTTACACCGAATTATGTGAAACCGACTTTGAGTGGCCGGGAACTGTACCCCGCTCGCGGCCCGCGCGACCGCGTCTACTATTACGATTTCCTTCCGCAACTGGATCGTGCGGGTGTCTGGCGATTGAAGGGGGAGTGGGAAAAGGCGATTGCTGATTTGAAGGAAACTCTTCGGATGGATCCCGCCTCAACACAAGCCCAGAATGATCTGGCGTGGATTCAAGCGACGTGTCCGGATGCCAAGTTTCGAGACGGCAAATCGGCCATCGAACTGGCGCGAAAAGCCTGCGAAGCGACGAAGTGGAAGAAAGATGACTTCATCGTCACGCTGGCCGCCGCTCACGCCGAAATCGGCGAATATGATGAAGCCGTCAGGCGAGTGACGCAGGCCAATGAAATTGACCCAAAGCGCGACGCTGCGACGCGGGAACAACTGTTGAAGCTCTTCAAACAGTCCATGCCGTACCGGGACTCGGTCAAGGAAAAGTGATGCTGCCGAGTATTTACCAAGTGACTTAACGCGAATGCAGGGGTCGAACCGCATTGCCTTGGTAACAGCGAATTCAGAAAGGATCTGAAATGATCAATGGCAAGGATGCTATTTGCTGTGCTTTGCTGGTGTGCACCCTTATTCCGTGTGCACGGCAGGCTCACGCACACGACACGAAAGCGGAAGACCCCCGTGAAGGGGAGTCAATCCTTTCCACCATTGAAAAAGACATTGCTAAAGCGACGGCGATCATCGACCGAGATCCTGATGCAGTTGCAGAATACTTTCGGAGAGCCACTCGACTTAACCAGAAAATGGAACTCGTAACGTCGATTAAGGATTACGGACAGGTGTTGCGGCTTGCACCGTCTAATCCGAGGTTCTATCTACTTCGCGGCGAGCTTTGGCGGGAAATCGGGGAACCCCAACTTGCAGAATCGGACTTCGACGAGGCAGTGAGACTGATCGACATAGCTCTTCAGAAAGATCCACAACAAGAAAAAATCAATCTGCGTGACCGTGCATGGGCATGGTATACAAAGGGGCATGTGGCGAAAGCTATTTCGGACTTAGACAAGGCCCTCGAAAGAGAAACAGAGAATACGCCCTTTCGCTCGGCACTATTCGAGATGCGTGGGGTAGCATGGAGACAACTTGGTGATCTGGATAAAGCAGAAGACGATTTTGCCCGCGCCATTAAGATTTCCCCGCGAAACTCCGCCGCTTTCTGTGAAAGAGGGCGCCTTCGCAATATGAATGGTGATTTCGCAAATGCGATCACAGATTTTGATGAATCGATTCGACTCAAACCTGAACATCCGATTCTCTACGCAAGCCGTGCATATGCCAATTTAAATCTGCATGAATACGAGAAGGCAATTGCAGATTGCTCACAAGCGATCAAAATTTTCCCGCTGTATGCACCGGCCTACCGTCATCGCGGCTGTGCTCGTATGGCATTGGGACAGATTGATCTGGCACTCGATGATTTGAACCAGGCAGTTCGTTTTACACCGAATTATGTGAAACCGACTTTGAGTGGCCGGGAACTGTACCCCGCTCGCGGCCCGCGCGACCGCGTCTACTATTACGATTTCCTTCCGCAACTGGATCGTGCGGGTGTCTGGCGATTGAAGGGGGAGTGGGAAAAGGCGATTGCTGATTTGAAGGAAACTCTTCGGATGGATCCCGCCTCAACACAAGCCCAGAATGATCTGGCGTGGATTCAAGCGACGTGTCCGGATGCCAAGTTTCGAGACGGCAAATCGGCCATCGAACTGGCGCGAAAAGCCTGCGAAGCGACGAAGTGGAAGAAAGATGACTTCATCGTCACGCTGGCCGCCGCTCACGCCGAAAACAGCGAATATGAGGAAGCCGTCAAACGATTGACGCAGGCCAATGAAATCGACCCGAAACGCGACGCTGCGACGCGGGAAAATCTCCTGAAGCTCTTCAAACAGTCGATGCCATTCCGGGAGTCCGTCAAGGACAATTGAGCACTCAATGAATTCAGGCCTATTTTGCGATCGAACCGCGATGTCTTGGTAACAGCGAGTTCAGAAAGGATCTGAAATGATTAATGGCAAGGATGCTATTCGCTGTGCATTGCTGACATGCGCCCTATTTCAATGCATCTGGCAGGCTTACGCAGACAACGACACTTCTCAGGATCCCCCCCATGAGGAAGAAGTTGTATCTGATCTGGACACGGACATTGCAAAGGCAACTGCAGAAATTGAGCGCGACCCGTCATCGGGATACTTCAAACGAGCCGTCTATCTTGATCAGAAAATGGAGTTTGTGCGCGCACTCAAGGATTACGCCGAAGCAATCCGAACGGGTCAGGCTCCGCGTTCGTACATACTGCGTGGCGAACTTTGGCGCGAAATGGGAGAGTCTGAACTGGCTGATCAGGACTTTGATGAAGGCCTGCGGAGGATCGACGAATTTGTTCGAAAAGATGCTCGCTTGGAAAAGTTGTTTCACCAGGAACGAGCATGGGCGTTGTACGCGAAAGGAGACGCTGTAAAGGCGATTGCCGAACTCGATAAGGCACTGGAGTCAGAACTCAAGCCGTCGCTTCTGCTAATGCGAGGGATCGCCTGGCGGCGACTCGGAAACCTGCAAAAGGCTGAGGCGGATTTCGACAAGGTCATTGAACTTGTCCCAAAGCATTCTTCTGCGCTCTGTGAACGAGGACGCCTTTATGCGGCACGTGGTGATTTTCAACGTGCCTTTGAAGATTTCAGTGAAGGCCTTCGCGCTGATCCGAATCAACCATTAATTTATACCAGCCGCGCAAATGCCTACCTGATGCTCCGTCAATACGACAAAGCCATTTCGGATTGTTCCGAGGCGATTAAGATCGTTCCGTTGTACGCCCCCGCCTATCGTCATCGCGGCTGTGCTCGCTTAGCCTTGGGAAACGTCGATCTGGCGCTCAATGATTTCAATCAAGCGGTTCAGTTTACTCCGAGCTACGTGAAGCCTGGATTGTGTGGACGCGAGCTGTTTCCACTCCGAGGAGCCCGCGACCGGATTCACTATTACGATTTCCTTCCACAATTGGATCGTGCTGGTATCTGGCGAATGAAGGGGGAATGGGAAAAGGCGATTGTTGATTTGAAGGAAACTCTGCGGATGGATCCCGCCTCGACACAAGCCCAGAATGATCTGGCGTGGATTCAAGCGACATGTCCGGACGCCAAGTATCGAGACGGCAAATCGGCCATAGAACTGGCCCGAAAAGCCTGTGAAGCGACAAAATGGAAGAAGGATGACTTCATCGTCACGCTGGCCGCTGCTCACGCTGAAAACAGCGAATATGATGAAGCCATCAAACGATTGACGCAGGCCAATGAAATCGACCCGAAGCGCGACGCTGCGACGCGAGAAAATCTCCTGAACCTCTTCAAACAGTCGATGCCATTCCGGGAGTCCGTCAAGGACAAGTGAGCACTCAATGAATTCAGGCGTATTTTGCGACCAATCCGCGATGCTCTGGTAATAGCGAGTTCAAAAAGGATCTGAAATGATCAATGGCAAGGACGCTATTCGCTCTACACTGGTGACTTGCGCACTTGGTTTTTTATGCGTCTGGCAGTCTCACGCAGATGACACGAATGCGGACGAAAACCGTGAAGGTGCGTCAGTCCTTTCTATTATTGAAAGAGACATTGTGAAGGCGACGGAGATCATCGACCGAGATCCAGATGCAGGCTTAGAATACCTTCGTAGAGCCACTCGACTTAATCAGAAAATGGAACTCGTAAAGTCGATTAAGGACTATGAGCAGGTTTTGCGGCTTTCACCATCAAATGCAAGGTTTTAC
>JBAWWJ010000013.1:0-66498 GCA_037146815.1 Planctomycetota bacterium | reverse complement strand
TCAATCACAAGCAGGGACCTTCACTCACTGCTGATGGGGTGTGAACGGTTACGATTGGCAAGACGTCGCTGCTGCGGCAAGCGTATACAAGTCTCAGAAATCGCTATCTGGCCGAAGGGCGGCAACGAGTCTTCTATTTCAATTGCTTGACGTGGTCCAACTACTCCCACGCCTGCCACATGCTGACGCACAGGATCGATATCAAGCGTGAGCTTCGCCTGGAAATGGGGGCGAAGAACATTCAATATATGTTTGAACGCTGCAGTCACGGCGGGGCCAAGCCACTCTATCTGTTTTTTGATGAAGTCGATCGTCTCATTGATGTTGATGCGGCTCGCAACTGGCAATTCTTTCGTCTGCTGGCCTGGGCGAAGGATGCCGAAATGATCCGGTTTGTGGTAGCGGGCTATCGGTCGATTTCACGTCTTGTCTACGGCCAGAATGAACATCGTTCGGAATCGCGAGAAGGAGGGGGTGTTCAACGTACCTCGGATACTCCGCTCCTCCTTGCGTTGGAGCCCATTACGCTCAACCCATTGAGCCGGAAAGAAGCGGACGTGCTATTGATTGAACCACTCAAGAGCACCGAGGTTCAAATCAATAATGAGCAAGAAGTTCTGAATCGTGTCTGGAAAGCAACAACGGGTTACCCATTTCTCGTTCAGTTTTTTGGGCAACGGCTTTTCAAGGCCGCCGTTGAACGTGAGCCGCAGAGCATTGGGGTGGACGATGTCGTGGCGGTAGAAGAGAGCGCGGAATTGCGGGAATTCCTGGAGACGCACTTCATCGAGAACACGCTTCAAAATGGGATCCCGGTCGTTCAGGAGCGGGTCTGTGCCTTTCTATTCGCTCATTCAAACGCGTCCAGTTGGATCGAACAGGATTTCTGGGAAGCATGTCGCAGTCACCATGTTCCGCTCGGTACCGATCCCCTGGGGACAATTCATCGGGCTGTGAAGAGTCTTGCAGATGCTCAGGTGCTGCACTATTCGCATGGTCGCTACTCGTTTGCATTCCCGGTGATGCGTCCGATCCTGACGAGCTCGTACCCCGACGTGAATAAGGCGATCCTGGCCTTAACAGGGAACTGACCCGTGAACACGACTATGTCCGTTCCTTCATGCTTTCGAAGCATCTCGCAAGAACTCTTCACCGAGTTATTTGAAATGCTCTGTCAGGGGCGCCATCTGGCGCTGATCGCTCCTCGCCAGTCCGGAAAAGCCCTGGTTCTCTACGAATTGCGTGCGCGCGGACTTCAGCTTACGGGTGCAGACCGGCCCGATGTGTTTGTGCTGCGCTCGCTTGATTTTCAGGGTGATACGCGGACTGCGTTCGTCGAACAATTCATCGAACGGCTTGGAGTAAGCACCGCTGGTCTCTCTCGCTTTCCAGATCAACCCCTGGCGTCAGAGATTCTGGAACTGCTGCGTCATGGTGTCCTGCAGCGCCGAAATCCACTATGGCTTTTTGTCCAAAATATTACAGAGTTGGCGTGGCCGTTTGCTCGCGCTTTGTTGCTGGCGTTGCAATCGGCCTCGGAAGACACAGAATTTCGTGGAAAATTTGCAGTTGCGATCACGGGTGGGCATGACTTTGTGCCATTGACCTTCGACGCCAACTAACCCTATCGCCATGCAGAGAAGATTTTCTTTCAGGGATTTGACCGTGAGATGACCCGCCGATTCTTTCGTGCCAGGATTGCCGGAGTCTCGTTGCATAATGGGTTTGCTGAAATTCCTGCTGAACTGTCACTTGCGGTTGAGGAATCGGCGATCGACGACCTGTTTGAGCAGACGGGTGGTTATGCGAGATTTATTGAGGAAATCGTACTCACATCAGGGCGATTGGCACCTATTACGGAGAACGTCAGTCGGAGCAATTCGTGGACTCGCGAACGCGTCTGCGAACTGATCGAACGGTTCCTCAAAGAACATTTGCGATTCGATCAGTTCTGTCGTCTCTCATTGCGTGATGTCGAACGCGATCCGAGAGACTGGGCGCAGCTTGAGGCGCTCGTGAATAGTCCGGACGGAGGAGTTCGAATCTCCGACCTTCAACCCCATCCACTGGAGACCTCAGGGATTGCTCGTCGCAAGGATGGGACGACATTGATTTTTGCGTCACCGATGTGGGCAAGACATCTCAAGTCGGTGCTTCACCAGCAGCATCGAGCCGATATTTATGCCAGCCTGGGGGAATGGGAACGGGCCTGGAATCTGTATACGGGACTCCGTGCTGCAGATTGTGATCGACCGTTGGACGGAGACGAACGATATCGGTTGAATGCCGTCATTGATGCTTGGGAAGACTACCTGGTGGAAGTCACCATCCACGGAACGGCCGAAGTTGCCAGGCACTTTCTGTTGGGAGCACAACATCTGTATGGTTGCGAATCCGGGGTCTTGTTTGATCAGAATTCGCATCGCGTGATTCTGGAATTTGGAACGCACCTGCGGGACAATTTTCGGCTGTTTTCGGAAGACGCAACGATCCCGATCATGGATGAATCGATTGACTTCTTGCGGAATCCGGCACGGGACACAATTCAGTCCTCCCCTCGTAAAGAGGCTGGTGGGACAATGGATCCTCAGGCGATTGATCTGACCCTGCAGTTACGGCGTACAGGGGATCGCGACTTCGACAATTCTGCGTTGAAACGACTACGGCGATCATTACGGCGGTTTTGGCTTGCGTACCAGAATGCAGAACGGATGGAATACGCAGGGCTGCGTGAACGTCACTTGCAGGTCGTTGCAACCGTCAATAATTTGCTGTCGCATTTCCCCGGCGACATGGGGCGAGTGGTGCAAGGGACCGTGGATGCACTGCTCGAAATCGGAGGCTACTACCGAATCTTGATTTGTCTGGTGAGTCCGACGGGAGAACGTATTCAAGCGGTGGCGGGACGGTGTATCGATTCGCGATTCGATTTCAACTACCCCACAGACCTGCCACTCAATCGAACAGCGCCCAGTTGCGATCTGGATATTCAGCAATGGGTCGCGATCCTGGGAGATGCCGTTGCAGTCGACGATGCATCCTCAGCGAAACAGGTCTCTCCCAGAACAAACAGCGTTCATGTCGTTGCAATCGGGATGAAAGGAATTGCCGTTGTACCGATGAAAGTCATCAGGACGGCTGGCCAGTCGGAGGAAATCCTGGGAACGATTCATTTCGAACGTAAGGACAAACTTCGTCCAACCCTTGTCGAACTCCGTTCGTTCGAAATTCTTGCGGGCCAAATTGCGGTTGCCTTTGATCATGCCCGTCGACAAACCATGCTCGAGCAGGCCTTGAATGCGTTGAAAAACGAATTTCGGATAGTCTCGCCAGATAGAAGGATTGTCTTCGAAAACTCCGCAGCAGCGAACGCCGATGGACGACGGGGCGATCGGTGGGTCTTTCCGATTTCTCCACAGTCAGACTCGAAGGTTGAAGAACGATTCGACAGTGATGTGATTGATGACGCCAGGCGAAAAAAAGCGGGGGTTCATCGCTATGTGACAACATCGGCAGTTCCTCATCGCGGATTTGAACACTTTGCAGCACCAATCACGGACTGGCGAACAGAGCTTAAAGGTGTCTTTCAATCCGAAGGGATGCTCGGGTTCGTTCATCAGTCATTTGAACTGTCGGACTTCGTTCGTATTCACGAGGCATCGCAACAGTGGCTGAGTCTGACGAGCCCGCGGGAAACGGCGAAAAGAATCCTCGATTATTTCCGGGCAGAGCAGTTTCGATGGTGCCGGATCTACTTATTTGAAACCAATGACCGACTTGTCAGTTTTGAGGAATATGGGATCTCGAATCCCGAATCAAGCCAGAGATTTCGTGACGGTAAGTTTGTCATTGACCGATCAGAAAACGGGCAACAGGCATTTTTTCTGATGGATCACTTCCGAGATCTGGCTGTCTTGCAGTTTGATCCCAAAATCATTGGCACCCCAACACTGGACAGTGAATTTGGAAGAGGAATCCCCACGTATCGGACACTGGACAACTGGCGTCCTGAATTTCAGAAGACGGATGTTCGGTGGCTGGAAGCTCCGCTGATTGTTGGCAATACGAATGTCGGACTCATCGCACTGGAAATGCCGTCCACATTTTCGCCACAGTCGTACCAGATGTTGCGGTGGTGTGTGATGAGTGTGGCGGTTGCACTTCACAATGCGCTGGATGCCGAGCGAGAGATACTTAACCGTGTCGAATTGGCCGCGGTGAAAGAAGAAGCATGGAAAGATGCTTCGCAACTGGCGATTCACCAGTTGGCAAACAAGCTTTCCCCGGCAGAAGCTGATTGCGTCTACGCTCTCAATTGGCTCAGTATGCACCGTTTGGAAGTGATCAAAGGATTTTCCGACACAGCGGATGCATTGTTTAATGCACAGAAGCTGATTTCATTTGCAAGAAAAATCCTGATCGATTTCCGACGCTATGCTTCCGATGAGCCGTTCATTGACATTTGCGAATATCGGCTGAACGACTTGCTCAGTAGTGTGCAAAATCACCTCGCCAGCGTCTGTCCACAGTTGAATACAGATTGCCCGACGACCGTCCAAGACATACGAGTCTTGTGCAGCAGGGACGCAATCATGGAAGTGATTGAAATCCTTGCCTTGAACTCGATCACGCATTCACGTCGCGATCTTGGCGAGTTGCGATTCACGATCAGTGTCGATGAGCATCGCGTCTCGTCCGGAGCAACCGCGGCTGATGAACCCGAGGTCTGCCTGGTATTTCGCGACAATGGTTACGGGATCGACAGTCGAGATCGGCCGCGGATCTTTGATGCGTTCTTCACAACGAGCCAGGCAGGGAACGGTTTGGGGCTGGCAATTGCTCAGCGTTTCATGCTACGTCAAGGTGGTTCGATCATCGAGCAAGGAACTGATGGCAATGGAGCGTGCTTTTGCTTGTTCCTGCCAAGAGTTCGCGATACCCAACAAAGGAGCGATGATGAAAGACAAGAAAAAGGTATTGATAATTGACGACGAAAAGGGTTTGCTCGCTGCACTCGATCGTGCGTTCAGCGTCGCACGTCGTTTTGATTTCGCTGTCACAAAGGTGCATGACGTTAAAGAGGTCATCACACGTGGGTTGGAGGATGCTGACTATGACATTTGCGTTGTGGATCTCGGGTTCAACCGATCCGGCCGTGAATTCTTTGATGGCTTTCTGGCCTTGATCGCACTGAGTGAACTGAATCGCGCGGAACTTCGAATTGTCTATTCTGGACATCCCGACCTCAAATACGTTGTTCGGTCCATGCAGTGTGGTGCCGACGATTTTGTTTCCAAGGTCGAAGTGCGGCCCGACCAACTCGTCGAACGCGTCGAAGACATGCTGATCGAACGCCAAAACCAGCAAATTCAGACCGAATTGATTCGAAAACACATTTCCCAGTGTCATCGGGATTTTGAACGATCACATCCGGGACGTGTGCTTGCCATCATTGCGACTGGATCCGGGCCTACTGTGATTGCGGATGGCCGGTCCCGATTGGACGTCTTGTTGAAGTATGCCGAATTACGACTGCTTCACGAAGAATGGCCGAACGCTCCGCACCTGCACATCGTTCCTCCAGGTCCCACTAGTAAAGGAACTGCCGATGAATAGTTCGACTCCTGAAATAAGCGACGTTGTTCCCGAGCGGGCGATTGGTCCTGGTTCGGTTGGTTACGCATATCTGGAGTCCGAGAACCAACGAAGGGTTGGACTTTGCGTCCGTCGAGGCGCCCGGGGGAATGTTCGACTGGTTTTTGATGTACTCGTTAACGTTCAACGCCAGTCGAACCTCTTTGGGCGTATGACCCGAATGGAAGTGGCATTAGAGAACTTGCCCAGTCAAATTGATTTGCTTATTGGCCTTGAACACTGGTTACAAATGAGAGTTGATGCTGCTCATCAGTCCGTTGCCCAACGCCGTGAATTTCTGCCAAAAGGAGTGACCTCAACTTGGAAGGGAAGTCTCGTGTCCGTTTTAGATTTTGAAGCAAGACTTCGCTGGCCTGTGACTGCCAATTGGCCTTCGGGGCCACCCGAATTGGGGGTATCTACCAGGCGACTAGCTATCTGGCATGGATCTCAATCGGTGTGTGTGGTGAATCCTTCATGGTTAGTTTCTCCAAAGGAGGGGCGGACGTTGCCTATTCTGTCTAGCGATACGGAGTTCACTTATTTCTTTCCTGGTGTCCTGCATGCCCCTTGATAACTCGGGTCCAGATGGCCGAACGCGAAAGGAACCGCTCACACTGCCCGTAAAGAACTCGGGTGCTTGAGACTCACTATGAATAGACGATCCGATATCGAATTACAGACGCTGTATGCCGGAAGCGACAATGTTGTTGCACGCGAGGCGCTTGAAGTCATGATGTGTCGGAACGCATTGAAGCTACGAGACAAGGCACGTCGACTCTGCGGGTTTGATCAGAATGAGGCCGATGACTTGTTTGGTGAGATGTCTGTCCTCGTCTGGGAACGCCGCCTGAAATACAGCCCAGGCGACGCTCCATGGATAGCCTGGGCGATCAGAGTGATGTGTGGATGCGCTGCGGACCGTCGCAAGAGGAGGCGAGGAAAATTTGCTTCGTCGGTTCAGTCGCTAGGCGATGCCATTGTAATGATCGCTTCGTCGGAGACTTCTCCAGAGATCCTTGCATTTCGCGAGAGTTTTGACGCCGCGGTTTCTGAATGTCTTGCCGAACTCAAGGATCCTCTGCGGTCTGTTTTTGTCAAGCACTTCTACGAGGAACAAACGTTTGAAAAAGTTTCTGAATCACTTCAACTCGGATCAGGGCCGACACCCGCGAAATACCGCTATGACCAGGCTGTCGAAAGATTGGCGAAATGTCTTAACAATAAAGGTTATGGGTTGGACGACGCCTCAACAATGAAGTGACCATCGAGAATCACAAAAGAATCAGGGAGATTCGAATGAACACCAAAAAAATTACCGAACCCGATGCCAGCGATGCTCGTCCAGATCCGCTTGCCACGAACATGAATTCGAATAATCAGGAGGCACCAACCGCAAATACTGAAATCGATTCCGTACGCGAACCACATCGCCTGGATCTTGAACTTGTTTTAGCGAATTTCGCCGATGAATTCGCAGCAGCGCCAGTACGCGCGGCGGATCGATTGCATAACCTCTTGATTGATCCGGTAACATCCCATGCACGGTACAGCTTACTCGTCGACCTGTCTGAAAAGGCTTCAACGGAACCTGCAGGCTTCCTGAGCCATATAGGCGAGTACGTTCGCGAACTGGTATGGATTGCCAACAATCAATTGGAAGAGGCGATTCAATCAGGAAAGGCCTCGACCGTATTTCTGAGCCAGATTGCCTCGCGACACACGCTGTTGCCTCGTGCGAGTCGGGCGGCGGTTGAAGGGATGGAGGCAATTTCTGACCTCATCATCGTGCATCAAACTCAGGCCTGGAATTGGTTGCGCGACGAAGTACTGAATGGAAACCTGCAGGAACATTTTGGTGACCAGATCCTGGGAAAGTACGTTGCCATCTGGAAAAAAGAGCAACCGTATGCAGAGATCGTGATCGGCGATTCGCTGGATGAGGTGAGAGCTGTTGCCAGTGAACGCTGGATGGTGCCGAATGCATTACTCGCCACAACATTTGTCGATGAGAACTGATTTTCGCTGAGGCTGTTTTCATGGCAGATGACGATCCCTTCCCACTTCGCTATGAATTGAACCGTAAGCGTTACTGGTTCACGAGGCCACCCGTCGTTTCGGATTCCCAACGTTCGCCGTTGCGTATTCCCGAAATGGTAACGATTCCTCGCGATGTGCGCATTCTGAGTCAGTTATGTGTTTATCCTGATATCAAATCTGCTCGGGTGAACCCCGCAGTGAAAGTTTCGGAAACAGGTGACGATCTTGTCGAGGAATGCATCATTGACTCTGGAAGCCCAATGTCCATCATTCCAAGAAACGTTTGGTCCTGGTGGCCGGAAGGGGCGATTGAATGGCTTGAGCCATTTGATGATGACGCCACGAAGGCGCTTACCGTTAAGGGGATCGCCGACGAAAAGCTGCATGCTCGCCTGGGATGTATTGCGGTTTGGCTGCGTTACGGTGACCAAAGCCAACGGTTCTCGGTTATTGACTCCACTCCCTTTGAATTGCATGCAAAGTTTCTGATTGCCGAATCGAAATTCCGCCGCGTCGTGTTCGGAATGGCAGGGAATGCGATCGATCGATGGAAGACGCTGGAAGTCAATAGCGAAGCCAGAGAAGCACAGTTCCTGTGATAATTGCATCACGACTTTCGTCTGCTCCATAGAATTCAGAAAAAATCGGCCACCTTTCTTCCTTTCTCTTCATAGAGAACACGGCCGATCGAGCAGCGACCTCTGTGAACCGGTTTCGACGGATGGCCTGCACGACGCAGTGACCTTGGGTGCCCGGCAATCCCTCCGGGCCAGGCTTTGCCCCATTGGCTTTTCTTTCAAGGAGTCGATCATGGGTCCGACGTCGAACGCAATCAGCGTCTTTCTCGGATGCGGGGTATTGGAATGCCACGTCGAACACGAATCGCCCGATCTCGTCTCGCGTGAAATACATGCAGGCCAGATCACGATGAAGGTGGGTGGTCGGGCTGCAAGTGCAGCGATGGCCTATCATCAGGCGGGAGGCGGGCCACTCATTACGGGTTTGATCACGGGCCTAGATCCGGCAGGGAAACTCGTTGCCGATATGGCCGTCGATGAGATTCCCGGATTGCGCCGCATCGCTACCGCAAGCGGCACCAGCTATTCGACGATTGGAGCTGAAAATGCATCGGTCGTTCAGCCGAAGATTGATGAACTGGCAACTCTGGCGTTTGTAAAGCCATGGATCATCGGAAACGCCCGAATTGTCGTGGCACCGCAGATGTCCGAGTTGTCGCCGGTAATGAAAAGGCTGGTAAAGGCTCCTCCAACACAGACAATTCTGATGCTGTCGCGTAGTCAATGCGAAGAGCGCAAGGCAACACTTGGATTCATCAAGAATTGTGCAATGGTGCACCTCGATGCCATCAATCTGGCGCTGCTGACCGAAAAGAACGATGTTGTCTCTGGAATGAATGTCCTGCGCGAACAGGGCGTGCATGATATCATCGTTCTAGACGACAAACGCGGGATCACTGCATTTCTCGATGGCAAATGGCATCACCAACCGGCCTTTCGTGTTGACTCCGCAACGCGTCCGGGTCTCGCTGATGAAAGTTCGATGGGATGTTTTCTTGCTGCGAGAGATCAGGGGCAGACGAATGAAGAGTCGCTGCGCCTTGCAGCAGCAGCCAGCGGCATGGCCATTGCCAATATTAAACTCAGAAATCGTGGCTTGAACGAACTCGTCGCATTTGCCACTGTCACCCCGACATTTCCCTATGCGCCTGCTCCCCATGAAACTTTGGTAGACGTCATCAAATGAGTGATCACGTTTAACCGGGTCGAAATCTCGCATCCTGTCCGACCACCCGTTCGTCTGTCGTTCTGATCGCTTTTCTGTTTTTGAAGGCGCACGTCTCGTCAGAGTCCAGTGATCTCATTCAGACCAGAAATGATGTGGACACGTCGTACGTTATGATTTCAACTCCAGCCCCGTCAGTGTTCCAGTGCTTGAGCCGAAGGTATCCGATTCAATTCCCAGCCGCTGCAGCATGGAAACGTACAGATTACTCATTGGCGGGTTCCTGGCAGGATCGAATGCCAGGTGCTGGCCATGGCGGAATCCACCTCCGGCCAGCAGGACGGGCAGATTTCGACACGAGTGACTGCTGGCATTCCCCAGATTACTGCTGAAAAACACCGTCGTTCGATCGAGTAGCGTTTCTTCGTCTTCTTTGGTTTGCTTCAACTTCGTCAGCAATTCATGCAGCACTTTGAGCTTTTCCTGTTCCACGATCTGTAACTGTTTCAGCTTGCCGGGGTCCTGCCCGTGATGTGACAAATTGTGATGCCCGTCATTCACACCAGCGATCGGGGGAACAAGACTCGTTCCCAGCAACATGATCGTGATCAACCGCGTGGAATCGGTTTGCAGAGCCAGATGTGTCAGATCGAACAGCAATTTGGTTCGTCCCACCAGATCGGCGGGGTTGGCAATGTCCTGCGGTTGTTTGGCATCCACCTTGGGCTTCGGCTTGCGCGACCATTCTTCCGAGCGGGCCAGGCGCTGCTCCAGCTCCCGTACACTCGTAAAGTACTCGTCCAGTTTTTCGCGGTCGCCGATGCCGAGTGACGCGTTCATCCGCTGTGCCTGAGCACCGACCTGGTCAAGAATGCTTTGACCATCTTTCAGACGCCTGATCTGAGCCTGGACTTCATCTGGGCGGCCATCCAGGAACAGGCGTGCGAAGACTCGTGCAGGCGACGTTTCAGACGGAACGAGTGCTCCGCTGCGCGTCCACGAAAGACTGAACCCTTCCGCCGAAAGAACCAAGCTTGGGAAGCGTGTTTCGGTCCCTAGCTTTTCTGCCGCGAACTGATCCAGAGAAATCGCATTGCGAAATCCGGCTCGTCGTTCGGGATGAGGTGCTGCGGTCAGAAAGCTGAAAATGGAATCATGCCCCGATTCGACTTCCGGGTGCGACAGTCCTGAGATCACTGTCAGGTCGTCGCGAAGATCCTGAAACGCTTCAAGATAAGGAGTCTGCTCGTAATCCCGCCCGGCAGTCTTGGGAAAGAAATGAGGAGTATGCAACCCCAGCGGAGTGCAGACGCAGACCATTCGCCGCGCGACATTCTTTTCTCGCGTGGCATCACCCCACACAGACTTTTCGAGAAGTGGCAGCGACAGGGCGATACCGGAAGCACGCAAGAACTGGCGACGGCTGAAATTCATCGATGATGTCCCAGTCTGAAGTTGGTCGAAATTGGCTTCACAGACGCTAACTCACATCCATAGCAAGTGCAAGGAATTCTCGAAGTTCATGAACGTTCATGCGAAGGGTTTTCGAAAGGCATCGTGAGGCAAAGAACGAAAGAAGCCCGCCGGATGGCGGGCTTCTTCAGAACTGTTCAGCGTCAGGGTTCATCGATTAGTACCCGGCACGTCGGATGTGTCCGCTGTCTGCTGAGTTCTGGAATCTTCCGGGAGTTGGTGGAATCGCAGCGTCTTTCCCCTTTTCGTCGCCTGGGACACCTGGCAGCAGTGTTGGTTCACCAGTGCTGGGAGTAACGGGTGCACTGGAAGGAGCCATCGTGGGGCAATTGTTCGTTGGACAGCCGTAGTTGTAACCGTGCATGCCGTGGTAGCAGTTGCCATAACCATTGTTACAGCAGTAACCGTATTGGCATCCCCCTTGACCATTGTGGAAGGCCGAGGCATGAACCGCCGGGGCGGTGATGTGCCACTGAGCAGGAATCGGACGCTGTGGCAGTGTGTTGGCCGAGGGTTGCCAGAATGGTACGTGCTGGTAGCTGTAGCCTAACTGCGTCGTATCGGTCGCCTGGTAGACCATCGGGGCAGGTGCATAGCTGGCACCTGGTGTCCCGTACCACTGGTTCGGGAACATGGTGTCGTACTGCACCCCGCGTCGATGCAGCGGATACTTGGCCGGAGGCGAATACCCGTGATCGGGCGAATTCTTGCAATACCGCTCGTTGAAGAACCCATTGCAGAACTGGCCATTGTAGCAGCCGTTGTTGCATCCGTTATAGCAACCGTTCTGGCAGTTCCCGTTCTGGCAATTGCCTGTCTGGCAGTTCCCGGCCTGTCCACCGTGGTGACCGTGGAAAGATGCCCCCTGAACGGCCGTTCGTGCCTTACCGTCCGAGATCCGGACGATCCCGACCGAACCATCGTCCTGGCCATATCCGGTAGCCGAGCAGGACAGGGCAGCCATGAAGGCCGCAGCTATCCAGTTTGATTTCCTGAGCGTCATTCGCCTGTTCCTTCAGACCGCAAGACGACCGCTTGCAGAGAATTGTCAGATCACGAGGTCAAAGTATTGTGCGAGGCATCCGCCGCCTCTTTTGCATGGACGACGGCAGACCTTTTGGTCTGCCGCAGAATCAATTGTCACTAATAGGCCGGGCGCGAGATTGGTGTCAGCCGGCTGGATGGTGAACCCCATCCGTAGTTGTAAGCATGACCAACGGTCGGTGCGAGTGGCACTGACATCGGAATGCCATAGCCCTGAGCTCCCCAGGCCTGTCCGTCTCGCTGATCGAAGTAGTGAGGGTCCTGTGGATAGACTCGTGAATACTTCCCGGCAAATGGAACACCTGCTCCGCCAGCACCCGTCGGGATGAAGTATCCAAACTTGCAACGGAAGTATTCGGCCATGGCTCGACCGTTCTGATTGCAACAGCCATTGCAGCCGTTACATCCACCGTACTGACAGCCACCGAATTGGCATCCGCCGTGTCGACAGGCACCGAACTGACATCCACCGTGTGGACAACCGGTCTGGGTCTGGCAGCCACCATTCTGGCAATCAAAATTCGATTGCCCTCCGCCGTGGAAACCACCATGACCTTGATGAGCAAACCGAGCCTGGATGATTTCTCGAGGGCTCTGCACTTCAACAGTCTTTGGTTTGGTAATTCGCACCACGCCAGGAGTTTCCTCCTGAGCGTTGGCGCTGAATGTGGCAATCAGACCCAACCCCGCCACCAGGGATGCTCGAACGAGCTTTTGCAACAGCGACTTCATGTCATCAGTTCCTTCCATTCGAGCCGACAGGACGGCGGTACACAAATCAATCGCGAGTCTGGCCAGGAAGGTCACATCCGTGTCTGTACCTGGCTTCGCTTTTTTCAAACAAGATTCCAACGTCGACAATCAACAACCTTTGCAGGCTGGTTCATTACCACCAGTAAATTCCCGCAGGACGCGTATGAATCGCCGGGCCATTCCCGCGGATATACCAATGCCACATGCACTTATCGTGATGATGAATGCGACACGTGCGAACCAGCCAGCAATTCCTCCAGCCCCCTTCGCAATCGTCGTTGACCACATGAGCACTACTATTCACCGGCACCATCGTGGAGCGTGTGATCGTGGCTGGCGCAGGAGTCATCGGTTGAACAGCCTGCGTCTGAGTCGGCGCCTGTTGTTGGGGTGCGACCTGCTCACTGGCGGACACCGTTCCGCCAACGAGCACGATCATCAATCCAGCGAACCAGACTGTTTGGTGTGGGGTGATCTTTCGCACCATGAGAACTCCGTTTCAGCCTCGAATTGACTCACGTCCTGTGACACCAACCCTCGTTCCTGAGGAATCAGCGCGAGTGAACCGGTGGCAACCACATGCTCTTGGTGATCAGCGGTACATGGGATCGGTACTTGACTTCAACCTGGGTCCCCTGCAGTTCCCATCGTTCGTGCGAACGAATACCGAATGGTGTCCAGACCCAGCCACCCTTGACTCGGTGGTAGTAAGGACCGCTCATCGAGCGATACGTGTGTGGATACATCATTTCATGGGGAGCAAATGCGGGGTTGGTGATCATCGTCGAACCGGTCCAGATCGGAATGTTCGGACGGGGGCTCGGATAAAGCGGTGCCCCCAACCGGACATAGCCCGGCTGCTGATTCGGATATTGCGGTGGGGCCGCATACGCATCAGGATTGATCGGCATCGGGCCGGGTTGCTGCGTGACCTCTGTCGCCTGGCGATAGATCGCCGACTGAGGAACAACCGGTGTCCGAGCAGAAATCGGCTGAGCGGCCGGCTCGTCGTACGTCAGCGGTGCAGGAACCGTCAACGGAGGTGTTTGCAATTCGGCTGCGAATGGATCTGCCAGTTCGTCTGCCCTTGTCGAAGGCAGCATCACAGCAGATAAGACCACGGTGATCGTGGCTCGGATAAACGTGTTGCGAGTCATCTCGTCCCTCCCTGGATCGATTGGTAGCCGCTGGCGGGCAAGAATCCGTGTCTGCCACAAACCGCGCGGCTCGCCAAGCAGTTACAGTTTCGGTTGGTTCGGGCCGCTTGAATGAATCATTCCGTGTGTACCGGAACCAACTAGGTCGATTTTGGCAAACGGTTGAGCGGAAAGACGTTACGCACCATTGAAAAATCGATACAGACGTTGTAAACGATACTTTCGGCAATCTCGTCCCCTCCAGAAATCACACCGCAAATTACCTGGTTGATCATGTGATGGGACGTAAGAGTTGACACCGGTAGACGTTCGTTTTGCCAGTCCGCGTTCGGGCGGGGCTGTACTGAAGTTTTGCGAAGAAAGCTCGGAGTTTCGGGAAGACGCTCCAACCCCGGCCACCCGCCGAGTCCCCCATAACTACCCCTGACGACTCACCAGATTGGTAACGTGGATAAAGACCACCGAATGAAGTGACCACCAAATGACGATAGCAATCATGAGCCCGCGAACATCAGTTCCATTGTGTCCGTGACTTTCGCCCGAATGAAAAAGTCACCATGGCAACTGGAATGTCGAATCAAGGAGTGAGACGTTGGCGAAACGTAGTACGGACGCGTCCGCAGCCAGTGACGGTGAGGCGGAAGACAGAATCCAATATGTGCCGCTTAGCCAGGAGACGCGACGGCGCTATCTGAACTACGCGATGTCTGTCATCATGTCCCGCGCGTTACCAGACGTACGCGACGGACTGAAGCCGGTACAGCGCCGAATCCTGTACGTGATGTACGAAGGACTGCGCCTGACGGCCGACAGCAAACCGTACAAATGTGCAAAAATTGCCGGTGATACAACGGGGGACTACCACCCGCATGGTCCGCAGGCCGTTTATGACACGCTCGTCCGGATGGCCCAGGACTTCACTCTGCGCTACCCGCTGATTGACGGACAGGGAAACTTTGGATCGATCATGGGGCTGCCTGCGGCTGCCGATCGATATACCGAAGCGCGACTGACGGCGATCGCTGAACAGTTGATGAACGAATTGCGGTTTCAGACCGTCGATATGCGACCGAACTACGACGGCCGCAAAGAAGAACCAGTCGTCCTTCCCGCACGATTTCCGAACCTGCTGGTCAATGGAACGACAGGGATCGCCGTCGGGATGGCGACCAACATACCGCCCCATAACTTCGGAGAAGTCATCACGGCCTGCGTTCACATGATCCAGAATCCTGGGTCCGAAACCAAGGACCTGATGCGGTTCGTCAAGGGACCGGATTTTCCACTGGGTGGACGAATCGTCACGGACCGTAAAGAACTGCGAACGATTTACGAAGAAGGTCGAGGCAGTATCAAAGTCCGCGGAGAATGGCGACTCGATAAAGAAAAGCGGGAAGTCGTCGACAATCGCGTGGTGATCTACTCGATGCCATACGGCGTTGAATCGGGGCCGCTCGCTTCGGAAATCGGTACCATCGTCAACAGCAAGAAACTTCCGCAACTGCTGGACTCGAACGACGAAACCGACAACAAGCACGGACTGCGGATCGTGCTGGATCTGAAACCAGGTTCTGACCCGGAACCTGTAATGACGTACCTGTACAAGCATACGTCGCTGGAACAGAACTTCGCCTACAACGCGACGTCGCTGGTTCCCGATGACCAGGGGGCACTGATCCCCGCGCGGCTGGGACTGGCAGAAATGCTGCAGCATTTCCTGACGTTCCGCTTGAAAACCGTTCGTAAACGGTTCGAATTCCAGTTGCGACAGCTCGAACACCGGATTCATATCCTGGAAGGCTTCGCGCTGCTGTTCAATGACCTGGATCGAGCACTCAAGATCATTCGTAACAGCAGTGGCAAGCGCGATGCCGCCGACAAGCTGATGAAGGTCTTTCCGCTCGACGAAGAACAGACGATGGTGATTCTCGAGTTGCAGCTTTACCGCATCTCACAACTCGAAATCAACACGATCCTTGAAGAACTGGGCCAGAAGCAGACCGAAGCGGAAAAGATCCGAAAGCTGCTCGCGTCAGAAAAGAAGCTCTGGAATGTCGTTCAGGTGGAACTGGAAGAACTGGCCACTCAGTTCCCGGATAAACGTCGAACGACGATCGGCAGCAGTGAAGAGATTGTCGAATTTGATGCTGCCGCATACATCGTCAAGGAAAACACCAATGTCGTTCTGACGCGCGATGGCTGGGTCAAACGCGTGGGGCGACTGCAAAGCGTAGAAACCACTCGAGTCCGCGAAGGTGATGCTGTCCAGGATGTCATTCCCGGTAGTACCGCTGACAGTGTCATCTTCTTCGCCAGCGATGGAGTCGCCTACACGTTGGGAATTTCGGAGATCCCAGTCTCGTCAGGTTACGGCGAGCCGATTTCGAAGCACGTCAAGATCGGCGATGGGGTCGGCCTGGTTGCCGCCCTGACAACAGACGTTCGGTTCACCCCGGTCGACGAAGAGTCGGGCAGTGAATTGCCGCCATCACCTTATTTCCTGGCATTGACGTTACAGGGGCAGATCATGCGGTTGCCGCTCGCTCCGTTCCGCCTGCCGTCGACCAAGTCCGGACGAAAGTATTGTCGCCTGGCCGAAGGTGACCGGGTCATCTGGGTTGAACTGGTGCGCGATGCGACATCGTTGTTTGTGGCGACGCAGCAGGCACGGGTGACTCATTTCGCCATCGACGAAGTTCCGGTCCTGTCGGGAGCCGGGAAGGGTGTCCGCGGGATCAAGTTGAGTGACGCCAAAGACGGTGTTCTGGGGGCCGCCCAGATGGCTCGCCCCAGCGACTGTCTGCGTGTGAAAACAAGCCACGACAAAGTGCTGGTCTTCGGTCAGATGAAGTACGAAGTCTCGGCCCGCGGAGGGAAGGGGATTCGTGCCGCTCAGCGCAGTACCTTCACCGAGATTCTTCGTCCAGACATCGTCCTCGTCGATTGGGCCGCCATCGAACAGGGTGAGAAGTAAGTCGATCGCATTACGAAAGTTCAGCTCATGTCCACTGGTTCTGCTCGTTATACCGCTCAAGACATTGAAGTGATTGAAGGACTGGAAGCGGTCCGTCGTCGGCCATCGATGTACATCGGCGGTGTCGACTCACGCGGGCTGCATCACCTGCTTTGGGAAATCGTTGACAACAGTGTTGATGAACATCTCGCCGGCCACTGCAACGAAATTGAAGTGACACTGCATAAAGATGGTGCGTCCTGTTCTGTCCAGGATAATGGCCGCGGGATCCCCGTTGATACACATCAGAAGACGAAAAAGTCGGCCCTCGAAACGATCCTGACAACACTCCATTCGGGGGGCAAATTCAACAGCCAGGCCTATGCTCGCAGCGGGGGCTTGCACGGTGTCGGTTCGTCTGTCGTAAATGCCCTGTCGAGTGAGATGGAAGCGACGGTCTATCGCGACGGGTTTGAGTACACGCAGCGGTACAAGCGCGGCAAGCCAACCACCCCCGTCAAACAGGTCCGCCCCTTTCGTGGACGGGGTACGATCATTTTCTTCCGCCCGGACGAAGAGATTTTCTCCAAAACGACATTTCATCCAGACACAATCAAGCAGCACCTGGAAGACATTTCCTATATTCATGCTGGTTTGAAGATCGTTTTCCATGATGAAGCCCGCAAGGAGAAAATCGAATACTTTCATCCCGACGGGATCGTTTCGTACCTCGACAAAATCCTGGCGGAAGGCCAGAAGAAGCCGACCCACGAGCAGACGTTTTCCATTTCGCGCGACGACGAAAAATGCAAAGTGGAAGTGGTCCTGCGCTGGACGGAAGCGACCGACGAACAGATCCGCAGTTACGTCAACGGGATTCGTACCCACGCCGGTGGGACTCATGAATCGGGCTTACGATCGGCCATTGGTAAAGCCGTTCGCAATTACCTGGAAGTCCATGACATCAAGTTGAAAGGTGTCACCATTGAAAACGGTGACATTCGCGAAGGGGTCCAGGGAATCCTGTCAGTCTTCCTTTCGGAGCCAATGTTTCAAGGGCAGACGAAGGAAAAACTGAATAACCCGGAAATGCTGGCGGCTGTCGAAAGTGTGGCTCGGCCCGCGATCGAAACGTGGCTCAGCAGCAATCCGTCGGTGGCCGAAGCTATCGTAGGACGCATCGTCCTGGCCGCACGAGCACGCCAGGCGAGTCGTGAAGCGGCGAGTGAAGTGCGCCGCAAGACCCCGACCACGCGGCGAACCAGTTTACCCGGTAAGTTGCTGGATTGTCGTTCCACAGATCCTGGTGAATCCGAACTGTTTATCGTAGAAGGTCAGTCGGCAGGTGGCACCGCGGGGATGGGCCGCGACAGCCGATATCAGGCGGTCCTGCCGCTGCGTGGTAAAGTGCTGAATACAGAATCACTCACGACGTCCAAAGTCATCGAGAACCAGGAAATCAAGGATCTGATCGAGACCCTGGGGACAGGAATCGGCAACGGATTTGACCTAAGGCGGCTTCGCTATGATCGCGTGATTCTGATGATGGATGCTGACAGCGACGGTTACCACATCAGCACTCTGCTGCTGACGTTTTTCTTCCGGCACATGCGTGACATCATCACAAACCAGAAGCTGTATCTGGCACAGCCACCCTTGTACCGTATCCAGATCGGTGCGAAAACGGTTTATGCTCAGGACGACGCTCATAAGGAAGAGGTCCTGGCCTCACTGCCCCCCAATCGCAAGCCCGAGATTTTCCGGTTTAAGGGTCTGGGCGAAATGAACGCTCAGCAGTTGAAAGAGACGACTCTCGATCCCCGGACACGTACGTTGCTGTCCGTGAGCATCGATAGCCTGGTAGAAGCCGACCAGACGTTTTCGCAATTGCTGGGAAAAGACGCGAGCGAGCGTTATCGGATTATCATGGACGAAGCCAACCTGGTGGATGACCTTGATCTGTAATCAATGCGACGTCCAGAGTTCAACGCGTATTGACGACTCGCCTTCACGACGCCGTGGCCTTCACGGTGTCGCTCGCAAAGTCCCAAGTAAGCCGCAAACGACCAGAAACATCCGAGAAACATTGCGACCACAGACCAGTATTGCGGGGTAACGTATACCGTCCACGAACCAACCGAGAAGTACGAGTCGTGAACATAATTGGCGTTGATATCGCTCGAAGGCACATCAATGGGCCCGTATGGGCCCATTCGAGCTGATGCTCGCATGATGGAGCAGCACACGCAACCAATCACAATTGCCGGAGCAAGTCCAATCAACGTCACGAGCCAGATAAACGCCTTGGCCATAGTTCTTGTCGTCTTCTGAAGACAATTGTTGCCATTCAACATCACCGTATGCCACGGTTCACCCGGCGCGGCGAACGACGATGATCTGATTACCAACACCGCACGCAGCTCCGTGTGCAACTGATTGGTCAGGCATTTTGTAGGATACTCTCATTCTATTACCGGTTGTGCAATCCCGCTTGTTCGGTGTCGGCGCCCCAGACACTCCGAAAAGTTTCTGGACATGTGTGAATCAAAAGGTTTACGCTTGAGCAATTGGCGCCAGGCATCAGAACGAGGAACTTCGCCCCATGCAGCAGGCGATGGAGTACGGCCATCGGTAGGTTGGCGACTGGCAATCTCGGAAGGACCAACAATATCCTCAATATTGAGCGAGAACCATGACATGCCACAATCGTTCTCCGCAGTGACAGTGCATCTCATTTTTTCGACCAAGCATCGATAGCCCTTCTTTACGGACGTTCATCTACGCTAGCAACTTCATGCCAATCTGGGTGCCGTTTCCAATCGATTGGACTGCCCCATTATTCGAGTCGGTGGGGTGGAAGATCATGTCCACCTCTTGGGTTGTCTGGGCAGAACGATCACAGTCGCCGATTGGGTGAAGGAATTGAAACGAGCCTCACATGTATGGCGTAAAGGGCGTGATCCGGCATTCAACACATTCGCCTGGCAGGCCGGTTATGGTGCGTTTGCCGTGAGCCAATCGAACCTTCATGCCGTCGTCAAATACATTAACAATCAGGTCGAGCATCACCGGCAATTGACATTTCAAGACGAATTCCGCGAGTTTCTCAGACGACACGAATTGACGTGGGATGAAAAGTATTTGTGGGATTGAAGGCCGAGAGCGGATCGGGGAGTGGCAACACGATCCATTTTGTCACGGCACGGCTTCCAGGATCGGCGAGTTACATGCAGCCCAATTTCCCGCTTTTCGCGTCGCTGCATTTGCCCCAACGGGGCACCGTCATTTAGCCCAGGGTTGCCGCGTACTCGCGGCTACCCTGGGGCTCGGCCCCCAACATCACCCCGTATTCAACCCCAACGGGGTTGCGACAGTACAGGACGTTCAGGCGGAACCCCGTTGGGGTTCACGAGGCGCGTTGCGTTCCCAGGGTAGCCGCGGGTGCGCGGCTACCCTGGGCTTCAGGACGAAACCCCGTTGGGGTTGAATGCGAAGTGGCTGGGCACCGAAAGTTAAGAATGCTTGCTAAACTCCTTGTGCCTTCGTCACCCTGTGGCGGTCGCTAAATCACACACCTGTCAACGTTGCCCTATCGCGTCTCTGGCATCCCTCCGGTTGGCACTGGCGGCTCCCCGCCGTAGTTGTCTCAAGGAACCAAGCACCGCGCAGCGGCTATGTCTTCGCTGCTTGGGCCTCCTCAATTTGTGCTGACTTCATTTTTTCTCATTGACCACAGCACTCTGCGCCGCTATATTTCAATGGTCATTGAAATGTTGAAGTTCTGGGAGTTCCCATGAAGAACGTCTTCAAAGCTTTAGCCGACCCTACGCGACGCGACATCCTTTCGGTCCTGCGTGAGGGACCGCTTTTTGCCGGAGAATTGGCGGCTCGCTTGGGCGTACCGCCGAATGCGTTGAGCTTCCATTTGACCGCTCTCAAAAACGCAGATCTGATCGCCGATGAGCGGCAGGGGCAATTCATCCGTTACACATTGAATACGAGTGTCGTCGAAGACCTGTTGCGATTTCTGGCCGAAAGCTTCCTAGGAAAGCCGTCCCAGGAATCGGCCGAGTCCCCCGCACCTCCACCGAGGGCCGCCAAGAAAGCAAAGTCAACATGAAAACATTGCACCTTGTCACTCTGGCCATCATGGTTGTTGGCGACGTACTGCTCGGGTTTTACGCCAATGGAATTCTTCCCAGGAAGGTTCCCGTCCACTGGAATCTGCAGGGCGAAGCCGACCGAATTGGAACCGCGTGGGAACTGGCATTCACGCTGCCAATCGTCGCCGCATGTCTGGCAGGACTGCTGATTCTGCTGTCGGCCATTCCCTCTGTTGCGGCCAGTATTTCGAAGTTTCAAACGATCTATGGGCGGTTGACTATCGCGGTCGTCGCCGCACTGATCGCGATTCACGCGACCGTCTTGTTGAACGCCGCCGGACATCCCGTTCCTGTGGACAAGGTGATGATGACGATCAGCGGAACAATCATCGTTGTGCTGGGAAACTGGATGGGGAAGGTCCGTCGCAATGGCGTGATGGGCATTCGTACACCGTGGACACTGGCAAATGACATCGTTTGGGAGCGGACGCACCGCGTCGGCGGAGGCCTGATGGTCATTTACGGCATCGGAATCCTGATCGCGACCTGGACCAGCCCCCCTTTGATCGCGATCACATTGCTGATCGCCGGCGCGCTCTCACTGTCGATCTGGAGCTTCGTGTATTCCCGTCGAATCTATCGCTCTCTGCCGCATGCGGTCGATGCCGCCTCGTAGACGGGTTACGGTGACCATGTCGTTCGGCATCGCGAAGAATTCACTCGACGGAAATCGCAGGCCACGTTCGTCAATTTGAATGACCACCAATTACCGACTGCACCCCTCCGTAAGCGATTGATGAAGCGGAATTTGAACTTGATGGCAAAGTCGGCTAGCCTTTCACGGATGCGATTTTGTCGGCCATGAAGGGATGTCACGGTGATTGTTCAGTACGTGGGGAACTTTGACACAATCTGTCGACTTGGTCGCGAATTATCGGCGTCGGCACCTGACAGAACATTCTCAGCGAATGATATCGTGGAACTGCTCGGACAATCGGCGAATGAATTGTGTGACGCGTTGTGTGATCGAGAACATCAAGACTGGATTTGCCGTGCTGATAGCGATTGGAAAAAACCCGCAACTTCCGACACCCGTTGGTGTGTTCGAGAGCACAGGCATCTGACCCCGGATTCGCACTACGAAGTACTTGGGTACGAGGTGAACTTATACAGGATTCTGAACGACACCAACGAACCCGTGCTATTTCACGAATCATTGTTTCGCATCGTAGATGCAAACATTCCAGATTTCTGGCACCTCGATCGAGGTGAAGATCGCGAATTCTATCGGGGGCCCAAAATGTGGTTGGTGCCCAGCTATTGGGAACGATTTCACGATAAGGAAACAGAAATCGTTGAAGACTTCTGGAGAACGCTTTCCTCTCTTCATCCGAAATCCTGGATCGCCGTGAAACGGTCCACTGAAAAAGGTATCGTCCCCGCGAATCGACCTGAACAGACTTGAGATCGGACGCGGTTGAGCGTCCAATATCCCGAGCGAACTGCCGCAGCCAACAGCCGCTTTCTCAAGTGGGAAATGTTATGCCCCGGAAAGGGAATCCATGCTTCCTGAAATCGGCCTCAGTGAATCCGCACTCCTGACTGACATCGCAATGTGCATTAACTACTACCGGTTGTTTTCACCCGGTTTGTATTGCTGCGTCCATGCTCCGCTCCAACTTGATGAACAGACTCGACTACGTCCGGGTATCATCGTGATGGTCAATCACGGCGAACTCAAACAATGTGATCCGGGTCCCGATTACGACTGCTTCCACGGGCCACCGAATTTTGTGCTCGACGTCTTTCCGGGCGACAATCTCAATGGCTATCAAAACCGGCGATCCGCTTTTGAACACGCCAAGGTTCTCGAATACGTCGCGGTAATTGACTCAAATCCTGTCTCGTGGATTTGGAATCGGCTGGTGAATGAGGAATTCACTGAGATCGAAACGGCAGAAAACGCGTACATCATGAGCGATGCGCTGCCAGGCTTATGGATTCCAACGGTTGCTTTCAAGCAACGCGACTGGTGGACAATCATGGCTGCGATCGCGCGTGGTGTCACGCGAATTGAACACCACGACTTTATGGAAACCATCTGGAAGCTCGCTCCAGGCAGGGCAAGAATCGGTTAAGGGATTTAGACCTCTCCACGTGCGCGATCGATTTACGGTGAGACAATGTCCGATACGCCATTTTATCCGAACGACGAGATTCATGGCCGTTGCCTGGAACTCGGCGGCGATGGCTCATACGAATCGTGCCAACGCTTGCTCAGTGAACTCCAGGAAACATTCTCCGCGACATATTCGGAACACGTCGAATCTGGCCCTCGGCCTGATTGGAAGGAAGGAGAGAAAGAGCACGGATATTGGAATGTTAAAATGTTCGGCCAAGACTTCTTCGTCATGCGAGTTCGTGGTGACGGAATGTGCATCTGGGGACCAAAGCCACCTGTCGAAATCCAAGGTTTCCTCCGGGTGGCTCATCACTTTGGCGCTTCCGAACGTGTTCAACCTGTATCGTTCATCACGCGAGTCGCTCGTTGGCTGCGGCTGACGAAACAGAAGCGTCTGATCGCGGCTTGCTTGAAATCATAGTAGACGCCGGCCGCGCGTGTTTTGAATCAAAGCCGTTCGCTGCGGCCTGGCGTTCGGCGAGAAGGGGCATCGGAGTGGCGATCGATGTGACGCAAGCGTTCACCGCGTACAGTGCGGGCAATCGGGGCCCGACACCGACCAACCCGGATGCCCGAGAACACCCGGACTACGGCCTCTCGGCAGTCCTCGCTGGGAATCTGATCGAGCTGACACTGACCTTCCACACCGGGGCGGCATACTGCTGCGGGGAATGGCAGTGCCATTTCATGCTGTTTCCGACCCGGAGGTGGCATGCGCTGCGACGGGCTCTTTCAGACTCAGGCGTGGAAGTCCCCGGGCAGTTGGAACTACGGGTCGAAGTCCACATTGAGGACGGGGCGCTGTTTCTCCTACCCCGCCGATCGGCTGCCAATCCGCCAGGATTGGCGCCATCGAAAGGATATCGATACGAGGCAACAGTCACCGAGGCGGATCGCGCGGATGCCGAACCATCGGACGCGGTAGGTGGCGAATGCATGTAGCGTTACTCGGGTTCATCGCTCACCCAGTCCCCTCCACCCTTCGCGGCAGATCGGAGTGTGGTCCTGTTTACACGACTGCGACGGTGTGGCCCGTCCATCGGTGCCGATTACCCAAAGTCGTATGGCCATCGCGAATCGCCCTGACCAGACTTGAGATCGGACTCGGTAGAGCGTCCAATATCCCCAGCGAAACTGCTGCAGCCAACAGCCGCGTTCTCAAGTGGGATATGTGATGAAAAATTTGACCTGCTTCTGTTTGACGATCCTGTCGTTTGCCGTTGTGTCATCCACGGCAATGGCACAGCCGCCGGATCTGATCGTCCATAACGGCAAGATCGCAACTGTTGATGACAAATTCACGCTCGCCGAAGCGATTGCTGTGCGTGGCGAACGGATCGTCGCTGTAGGCAAGAACGCCGAACTTCTCAAGCTGGCCGGACCAGCTACCAGACTTCTTGATGTGGGTGGGAAGACTGTGATCCCCGGCCTGTGTGATTCTCATGTCCACGCGACGGGGGCGGCATTGTATGAGTACGACCATCCGATCCCCGAAATGGACACCGTTGCGGATGTTCTGAAATACATTGCCGGTCGAGCGGAAACTCTCGCGGATGGAGACTGGATTGTTGTTCGGCAGGTCTTCATCACGCGATTGCGAGACCAGCGCTATCCGACTCGCAAGGAACTCGACACCGTTGCTCCGAAGAACCCGGTGATGTTCAGCACCGGTCCGGACTGTGTCTGTAATTCACTGGCACTGGAACTCAGTGGCATTGACCGCGATTTCAAAATCACAGACGGCAAATCGGGACAGATTGAGAAAGACCCTGCGACCGGCGAATTGACCGGCATCCTGCGCAATGCGTCGCGGTTCGTAAAAGCGAAATCCAACGAGAAATCTGCCTCTCACGAAGATCGGATGCAGCGTCTCAAGCAACTGTTTTCGGACTACAACGCAGTCGGACTGACAAGTATCGCGGATCGTGCTGCCGGGGATGATGGAGTGAAGGCTTACTCGCAGCTCAAGGAACGCGGCGAACTCTCCTGTCGGGTATTCTTGTCCTACGGAGTGAATGGCAGCGGCAGTCGGAAAGAAGTAGAAGCAGGAATCCAGAAGGCCGCCGACCATCCGTTGCATAAGTATGACAATCGACTCTGGCTGCGCGGAATCAAGGTCTTTCTGGACGGTGGGATGTTGACCGGAAGTGCCTACATGCGGCAGCCATGGGGGAAGAGTGACATCTATTCCATTACCGATCCCGACTACCGCGGCATTCGGTTTATTCCCCAGGAAGATCTGGTCCATATGGCGAAATTCGCCCTGGAACGCGAACTTCAGTTTACCGCACACTCGGTCGGTGACGCAGCGGTTCATGCGCTGATTGAAGCGTATGCAGAGGTCAACAAGACCTTACCCGTGCGTCCTTGCCGGCCCTGTATCACCCACTGCAATTTCATGAGTCTCGAGGCAATCCAGCAGATGCAGCAGCTTGGGATTGTGGCGGACCTGCAACCCGCCTGGTTATGGCTCGACGGGGCGACTTTGCGAAAGCAATTTGGAGACGAACGTCTCGCCTACTTTCAACCGTATCGATCAATCTTTGAGCATGGAGTGATCGTCGGAGGCGGTTCGGATCACATGCAGAAAATCGGCAGCCTCCGTTCAGTGAACCCGTACAATCCGTTCCTGGCAATCTGGATTACTCTGGCACGACAGCCGCGTCGAGCCGACCAACCGCTGCATGCGGAACAGGCGATCACGCGCGAGCAGGCATTGCGGCTCTACACGATCAACAATGCCTTTCTGACGTTCGAAGAAAAGGAAAAAGGATCGCTGGAGGTCGGAAAGCTCGCCGACTTTGTGGTCTTGAAGTCAGACATTCTGAGTTGCCCGGTCGACGACATTCGTAACATCACGGTCAGCGAAACCTACGTTGGCGGCCAGCGCGTTTACAAAGCAGATTGATGCTGGCCTGCAAGTAGACCTACTCGAACGGGCGTTCGAAGCATGCTTATGTCGCCCTGCAACAACGGAAATCAGAACTGCGCCAACTTCAACACATCGGAAGCAGAACGTGGACCTCGCATCACAAATGTCTCGTGTCGCTCTCCTCGTATTGCTGATCGTTCGATCGAGTTGGTCAGCCGAAGCAGCAAAGGTGATCGAACCGAAGCTGGTTCATCTGCGAAACGGTGCGGAACAAGAATGGTCTGATTTTCCCGAGGCCTCGCCTGGTGGCAAAGTCGAAATTGCATTTGATGCATTGAAGAACGGCACTGAGTACACATTGCTTCTGCGACAGCAGGATGTGAAACAGCAGTGGAATGTCACTCTGAATGGAAAACGACTGGGAGAATTAGTCAAAGACGAAAACGACATGACGATCGCTTTCGCGATTGCGCCGGAACTGTTGAAAGATGGGCCTAACCAGCTTGTGATCGAAGCGGGCAAGTCCCCGATTGACGACATCCGGGTCGGCCAGATTCGTTTGGACACCAGGCCACTCGCTAAAGTTCTCGGCGAATCGACGCTTGAGGTCTCTGTCACGGATCGAGCTTCCGGAAAACTCACTCCTTGCCGACTGACCATTCTGGACACGAATGGTTCTATGGTGTCGTTCGGTACACCGTCGTCTAACGAACTGGCGATCCGTACGGGGACCGTGTATTCAGCGACGGGCAAGGCGACCGTGAAGCTCCCTGCGGGGAAGTACAGAATCTACGCTGGACGAGGGTTCGAGTATTCACTGGACCAGTCGGAATTCGAAGTTCAAGAGGGACAGACTCATCGACAGGCGTTGTCGATTCAGCGTGAAGTCCCCACGCCGGGCTACGTTGCCTGCGATCCGCACATTCACACGCTGACTCATTCGGGGCACGGTGACTCAACGATCGAAGAGCGAATGATCACGCTGGCTGGCGAGGCGCTTGAGCTGGCGATCGCAACGGACCACAACGTTCAGATCGATTTCCATCCGATCGCTCAGAAGTTGGGGGTGCGGCAATACTTTACTCCTGTCATCGGAAATGAAGTGACGACTCCGCGCGGACACTTCAATATCTTTCCTGTGAATCCAGGTGCTCGGACACCGGATCACAAGCAGACGAACTGGGGCCTGTTGTTTGACGACCTGCAGCAAACCCCTGGAGTCAAAATTGCAATTCTGAACCATGCTCGTGATTTGCATAGCGGTGTCAGGCCGTTTGGCCCGGCGCTCCACAACGCCGTCGTCGGTGAAAATCTGGAGGGCTGGCCGTTTCGATTTCAGGGAATGGAAGTCGTCAATTCGGGGGCAACCCAGACTGATCCTCTGCGTCTGTTTCACGACTGGATGGGACTGCTGAATCACGGGCACCAGGTGACACCCGTTGGCAGCAGCGATTCCCATGACGTCGCACGACATTTTGTTGGACAGGGGCGGACCTATATCCGCTGCGATGACCGTGATCCCGGCCAACTGGATGTTGAAGCGGCTGTCAACAACTTTCTGCAGGGGCGAGTCATGGTCAGTTACGGACTGCTGACGGAATTGACTGTCAACGAAAAATACTCATCCGGTGAACTGGCAGCCGTTGGACAAGATGACGTTCGTCTCGATCTGCGCGTCCTTGGTCCACACTGGGTGAAAGCCGATCGAATCCAGCTTTATTCGAACGGGACACTGATTCGAGACGAACCCGTGAAAGTGAATGATTCGAACGACCGTCCACTCGGCGTTCAATGGACAGGGCAATGGTCAATTCCCCGGCCACGTCACGACGTTCATCTGGTCGCCATCGCAACCGGTCCTGGAGTCAAAGGGCCGTGGTGGCGGTCTGCCAAACCGTATCAACCGACATCGGCCGACCCCGGAACTCAGGTCATCGGTTGCAGCGGTGCTGTTTGGATCGACGGGGATGGCGATGGCCATCAAACTTGCGCCCGCGACTCTGCACAGCGGCTGGTGACTGAATTCAAGGACTTCGGTCAGCTCTGTACCCGACTGTCTGACTACGACGAAGCGACGGCTGCGCAGACTGCACACGTGCTGCGAGTATCGGGCGTCTCACTGCAGGATGTAAAACTACGAACTGCGATCCGACAGGCTGCAACGAGCGTTCAGGCGGGCTTTCGCATGTATGAAGAATCATGGAGAGAAAACGAGATCGCTCGTAGGACCCGTTGAAGCGGAGCCAGCGTTTCCCACCTTATGACCAATTGTCCCAAATCCACGTAGTTCAGGAAATCACATGCTGAATCGACGAAACTTCCTTGCCGCAACGGGTGCCGGTTTGCTGGGAACTTCGCTTGCCCGAGCGGGTGAGTCCAAGCCCGCCAGCGTCAAGAAACTCGCGGTTGTCACAACGCTGTGGAACTATCGTTCCCACGCCTGGCATATGGCAGAACGATTCCTGCACGGCTACCCGTTACGTGGTCGCTGGCACAAACCGGCGATTGAAGTTGTTTCAGCGTACGTCGACCAGTCTCCTGCCGGAGACCTCAGTCGGCAGCGTGAAAAAGAATTCGGATTCAAAATCTATCCGACGATCGCAGACACTCTGCGCTGTGGCGGCGACAAACTGGCCGTTGATGCGGTTCTGATTATTGGTGAGCACGGTGAGTATCCCGTCAACGAGTTTGGCCAGAAGCAGTACCCTCGCTACCAGTTCTTCAAGCAGGTCGCTGAAGTTTTTGGAAAAGACGGGCGCACGACTCCGGTGTTCAACGACAAGCACCTGTCATGGAACTTCGAATGGGCCAAGGAGATGGTCGGCATCTCCAAGTCGATGAAAATTCCGTTCCTCGCGGGGTCATCGTTACCCGTCACATGGCGGATGCCTGCCATCGATCTTCCTCTCGGTTCTGAGGTCGAAGAGATGATGTGCATCGCTTTTGGAGCCGTGGATATTTACGACTTCCATGCCCTTGAGACACTGCAATGCATGGCTGAACGGCGCAAGGGTGGCGAAACGGGCGTTGCCGCCGTACAGGCCCTCCGCGGCGATGCGGTTTGGACAGCACTGAATGCCGGGACATGGCAGGCGGGGGGCTGGAATCCTCGCCTGTTTGAAGCCTGTCTGTCGCGCAGCCATACGCTCAATCAGCCTGAATCGTTCAGTCATCGGTACCCGACACTGGATCAGATGAAACAGTGGGTCAAGGAACCTGTTGCCTACCGGATTGAATACGCCGACGGAACCCGATCGACCATGCTGCTGATGAACGGGCTGGTTCAGGATTTCACGTTTGCTGCGAAGCTGAAGGGGCAGGCAGAACCCCTCTCCACGTTATTCCATCTCCCTCCGAATCCAAACGTCGTCTATTCTGCGGCCTTGATGAATGCTGCAGAAACAATGTTCATGACAGGCCAGGCCCCCGATCCCGTGGAACGAACTCTGCTGACGAGTGGCATGGTCGAAGCCGGCTTGAAGTCACTGGCGGGCGGACAAAAAAGAACCGAGACACCCCATCTTGCCGTTCGGTACACTCCCTCACGAGAATCAACGTTCTATCGCGATTAAATCATGGACATTCCAATGCGAACACAATACTGCATTTTATTGACAGGAACATTGCTGTTTGTCGGCGGGCTGCGCGCAGAGACACCACCTGCGGGGGTTCCCAAGGAAGTTGTCGAAGCCAGTGATAAAACCGGAAAGTGGATCAATTCACTGAAAGGGAAATCGAACGAGCAGATTGTGAGTGAATTGGGCAAGCCGACAGAACGGCTGACTTGGACTTTGAATGGCAAGTCCGAGTTGAAATTGCGTTACACGAATCTATTACCAAAGAGCACGTTGGAACTTTACTTCACGGGTGATCGGGTCATTACGGCATCGCTTCAGGTGTTGTCGAATTGAAGGCGTCCGTCGTTGAGCGAGTTGGTTTCGGTCTGGTTGAGTTCATGGTACTTTCGCGGGAATCCGAGTGCCTCGGCGTGCAGTTGAGGACGGTTCCCCATTTGACTGCGGATGATTTTCATCGAAATGACAGGTTGAAAACCTGTTGTACGGCAATTACTCAGGATTCAGACAGAACTACGTCATGGAACTCGACGACACCATTTGCTACTGCTTTCATATTTCCAAACGGAAAATCGTCAATTTTATCCGTGTTTATCAGCCGCGCCGGGCCAGCCAACTGACGGAATGTGGTGGGGCAGGGACAGGTTGTGGGTGGTGCGTCAACTACCTGAAGCGATTCTTTGCAGAATCCCAGGCCACAGGAATGACTGAGGAATTGACGCCTGAGGAATACGCAAAGCAACGTGCGGCGTATATCAAGGCAGGGCACGGCAAGCCCGCCGCCGGTGCGATTCCGCTCCCTCCGGAGACCGATTCGAAGTGACCATGCTCGATTCGTTTGCGTTCGGCGATTCGTCCTTTTACCGTACGTCTGTTACCAATCCGCACTGCACGGCTCAAAGCAGCCGTACAGTGGTACTTTAAACGGTGGCACTGAAATCAAAGACGAATACACCGCGTCGCAACTGGTCCGCTTCGTTTCACTTGAGGTTCAACATGCCTGTGAAAAGTTCACTACTCGCTCTTCTGCTCTTGTCCTGCGGAACGGCCTTAACGCTCGCGGCGGACGATTATCAGCCTGGTCCGGATTCGCAGCGTCAGGAAGGAGTTCCCAAAGGGAAAGTGGTTACAGGAAAATGGACCAGCGAAAAGGTCTTTCCGGGAACCGTTCGCGACTATTGGATCTACACACCGGCGCAATACGATGGATCCAAGCCTGCCTGCTTGATGGTCTTTCAGGATGGTGGCGGATATGTCAACGAAAACGGTCAATTCCGCGTTCCTGTCGTGTTCGACAACCTGATTCACCGCAAGGAAATGCCGGTTACGATCGGAATTTTTCTGAGTCCCGGGACCATTCCGCCTGCTCAGCCAGGCCAAAAGGACCGCAGTAATCGCAGTTTTGAATATGACTCGCTGGGCGATCAGTATTCGAAATTCCTGATTGATGAAGTACTGCCGGGACTCGTAGAAAAATACGACTTGAAATTGACCAACGATCCCGAAGGTCGTGGAACGTGTGGGATCAGTTCCGGAGGGATCTGTGCCTTTACGGTGGCGTGGGAACGCCCCGACCAGTTCCGAAAGGTGATCAGCCACATCGGCAGCTTTACCAACATTCGCGGTGGGCATGTTTATCCGGCTGTGATCCGCAAGACGGAAAAGAAGCCGCTGCGAGTCTTCCTGCAAGACGGAACCAACGATCTCGATAACCTGCACGGACACTGGCCACTGGCCAATCAACAGATGGCTTCGTCCTTAAAATTCAAGGAATACGACTATCAGTTCGTCCTCGGTGACGGTGGGCACAGTGGCAAGCATGGCGGAATGCTGTTGCCCGAGACTCTGCGCTGGCTGTGGCGTGACTACCCCAAATGACATTGGCCCCTATGACCGTGTCAGGTTTCGTCATGTCCAATGAGCATTCTTCCTTGCCAGCATCGAGCGCCAGCGCACCATCGGCGCTGATCGAGTTGACTCACCTTTCGCACTTTTACGGGAAGTTTCAGGCTCTGAAAGATGTTTCCCTGAAAGTACAGTCCGGTGCGATCGGGTTGATCGGCCAGAACGGTGCAGGCAAGTCGACGCTGCTCAAAATCCTGCTTGGCTTGATGGTTCCGAGTACAGGTGGAGGGACGATTCTCGGGCGAGATCTGCTGCGTCAACAAAGCGAGCTTCGCGGGCGGATTGGTTTTATGCCCGAAGCGGAATCGTTGATTCCTGGCATGTGCGGAGTTGACCTCGTCGGATTGGCAGGCGAATTATCCGGGATGCCCAGGCGACAGGCCTTGCGACGCGCCCATGAAGTGTTGTCATACCTGGAACTGGACGAAGTTCGTTATCGCCGCTGCGACGATTATTCTGTCGGCATGAAGCAGCGGCTGAAACTCGCTGCCGCGCTTGTGCACGACCCCGAACTCTTGTTGCTGGACGAACCGACGGCTGGACTGGATCCACAGGGCCGCGAAGCGATGCTGCGACTGCTGCATGCGATTGCCAGTCGGCACGGAAAGTCGTTGATACTTTCCACGCATCTGCTGGGAGACATCGATCGGGTTTGCAATCAAGTGATCATCATGGATCGAGGCACCGTACTGGGATGCGGTCGGATTGGCGAACTTCGTCAACACTGGCAGGGCCGATATCGTATCCGCTGGCGAGAGCCAGAAACACGAACAGACAAGACTGTCAGCGGCCAGTCGTTCCTCGCCACGCTCCGCCAAACGTGCCCCGTTGTGACAGCGACTTCGCGTGACAGCGAAGCTTTGATTGAAGTCCCCGCAGGGTGGAATAATCTTCAGCTCTTCGAAATGGCGACTCAATCCGGAGTCATCCTCAGTGACATCGTTCCCGAGCAGGAAGACTTACCCCGGTTGTATCATCGACTGATCGGGACTGAAGAGGTGCATTAGGCCATGATTCCAAACAATATATCGAGAACGAATCGGTCGAGGCACGTCCCCTCGACGTATCAGACTTACCTGGTTCTTCCATTTCAGATTGGTCTGGCGCGATGAACTCAGCGAAACAATCACCAGGCCTGCAACTGGATCAGGCAGGCTATCGCGCCTGGGAAGGTCAGCCTCGATCGAACTGGTGGAGTTGTCTGTCCATCGTTCGGGTTGGCTTGATGCTGATCTTTCGACGCTGGGTCTTCTGGATCCTGATCGGACTCGGATTGCTCAACTTTCTGTTTCACTTTGCTTTCATCTATCTGAAGGCGACTCTGGCCGTTCAAAACGAAAATATCGCCCGCTTCCTCGACCGGTACAAAGTGACTGGTACTGGTGACGCGTATGCCGAATTCATGTTTGCCCAGGCGACAATTTGCGCCCTATTGCTGGCGTTTGCAGGGTCAACGTTGATCGGTGGGGACTACCGCCAGGGGGGAATGATCTTCTACCTGTCGCGACGAATCGGACGCTGGCATTACATCGTTGGAAAGCTTTTGACGGTGGCGGCCGTCGTAACAATCGTGACAACAATCCCCGCTCTGATCCTTTTCATTGAATATGGAACCCTGAGCAACTCGTTTCAATATTTCCTGGATCATCCCCGCATCCTGACAGGAATCCTGGGATACGGAGTCATCCTGGCTGTCGTACAGAGCCTGCTGATCTTCGCAATTGCCGCGTGGGTTCCACGAACGGTCCCACTGGTCATGACCTGGCTCGGCTTGTTTGTCCTGCTCAAGGGACTGGCCGATGCAATGCGAGCCATTGACGGCAACCGCTATTGGCTGCTGCTGGGCCTGTGGGACGACATGCATCGCCTGGGACGCTACTGCTTCGGATCACTCGACGAAAAGAAGATCCCTTCCGCGGAATACTGTCTGGCGGTGCTCTCCGCAGTCTGCGTCATCTCGCTGGTCTTGATCGTTCAACGTGTTCGCGCGGTGGAAGTTGTTTCTTAGCAACGTGCAGATCTTCTTCAACCACGAAACATCGGATTGTTCTGTGCTGCAGTCAAATGTTTGGCCTGGCACGCGTTTGCCACCTGTTCCCGAAATCTTGAAGCCTGCGGTTTTCATGTCGCAAGCGACTTCTGCGGCCGGTACGATGGGACGGTTCAAACTGCGGCATATCAGGAACGCCAAATTCGGTATATCACCGAGATTCTGGTAGCGATTCGTCGCAACTTGATGCCCAGTATGGCTCATCAATGTTGACGAATCCATGATATACAGTAAAACTTCGGTAAGTTTTTGCTGTACTTTTTCGGTCGAATACCTGTTCGTCGCTCCAAGGGATGTCACCCCATGCAACTGACAACCGAAGAACTCGAACCGATCGATGATGTGACCGAAGACGCCCTCCGCGAAGTTCTCGAATCGGACGCCTTTGGCAAGTTCGCCATTCTCGCCGATTCCGAATCATCTTTCATGCAAGCCGCAAGCGACTGGCAGCCAACCGATGAATGCGCACAATTCCTGAAGCAAAATGATTCCGATCCATGGATACTCGAATACCGTGATGGCGTAACGGACACTCATTTCCGGGCCAACGGTTACAAAACGCTCAATGATGTGATTAGTGCATTTACGCGATACTTGGTCCGCGATGATTCATGGCGGAGCAACATCGATTGGCAGATCGCAATCGTGTAGAATGGACTCACAACTATAACCCAAAACCGCGACGAACAATGCGATGCACACGGAGCCGCCGTTCGCGCGGTTTGCCAATTGCGGATGTCTCTCCGGCGGCCCGGTGATCGCCACCGTTAGGGCATGTAATGCGGACCACAATCAAAATCGCAGCAGGAGTCGCAATCGCTCTCGCAATATTCGTTTTCGGGGTCTTCGTCGAGTCCAGCATTAGAAGCCATTACGGCGGCCCGATGTCGATTGATGGTCTCCCCGTAAACAACGCGAGTGTGACCGGAACGTGGACGCCAGATTTCTTGTGGGCCGGTAAAGCCTGGCGAATTGTGATACAATCTGATGCTGATCTCGAACTCACTCTCGATGGCAGAGTCTATATCATTCCCGAGGGTTCTCATTCGATTTACTCCAATCACGATCACACAAACACCGGGCAATTTGGCAGCCAAGAATTCTGGGGCTACCCTGACAGAATAGAAGTCCGCCAGCTCGACAAAAAGCCTTAACCAAGCGGTGAACGGGAGCCGCCGATGACGGCCGGTGGCCGCGGCCCGGTTACCTTGGTCGTTAGCTGCTTCAGGAGTCATCGAGAATGGACTTCGGCAAGATCACGCGACCGGACGAAAAGATCCGACTAGACGAATGGAATACCGTCATCAACTCAAACGACTTTCTACGACCAGTTCCTGATCGCGAGGGAGTCAACCCGTTTACACAAGAAAGAATTGTGTTTCCAGGTGAAGGAAAGGTTTACTACGTTGAGAACGGCGAAGATACTGGGAGCGTCTCGCTGGAAGACGGGGTGTTGTTCACCACAGGTGTCCCGAAAACGGCGTGCGACATCATCGCGAAACAACTGAACGCTCAGGTCTTTAAGGACGATCGCAGCTAACCATGCGGAGAGATTTGCAATGGCGGTGGTCTTATCCGACGAAGTACGCCATTCGGTCGCCGGTGAGCTTCCTTGGGACACTCTAACATTCCTTCAAGAGTGCGGCGTTCCAGAGTCAGTGATGTTGTCGGGGTTCCAGCACGCCTTCACCCTTGATATGGAGCCGCTTCTGGATGGCGGTGCCTTTCGTATCGGCACCGTCGATTTTCGATGGTGTTCGCAGTCAATCGCGGTACAGCGAATCACGGGCCACTTTGGATATGTGTGTCATGAACCAGCAGTACCTCCGTGGGACTTTTGCAACAGCTCGGTAGCCAACTTCGTAACATGTTGTGCAATTTACGAGCGGTTGCGGGAAATGGAGGAGCAAGATCAGATCGCGTACGAGGCACGTGCCGAATGGTTGGAGGAGAGGATTCGTGAGATTGACCCAGTCGTGTTTACCCATGACGGTCTCTGGATGGAACTGATCGCTGATATTCGCTTTGGTGTCGTGTAGTCGCATGCCGAACCATTCGGTGAACTTGACCCGCAGTTGCCGGTCGCTCAAAGTGTTGGCGTGTTGATTGGAAGCACGTCATGATCGCGGGCAAGTTACCTTGAACGTTAGGCCCCAAGTTCGACCGAGTGTCGCGTCGGGCCGGCTAGATCAGACTCTTACGTTCGCTGCGCATGTTGGAGTGTCCAATGAGGGAGTTTGAATCCAAGCGCGAAGCCGCCCTCCTGCTCCTCAAGGCAACGGGCATTCGCGAGTCCGACTACTGCCCGCCGCTCTTGCGCCTCTTGTGGCGCCTGAGGGTTCAGGCTCCGCCACCGCACTTCGCAAGCTTTAGTGCCATCACAATCTTCGCTGGAGCACTCTTCGCATTCACATGGGGCGTCCTCATGTGGCTGTTGGTTTGGCGCAATGCAGGCCTCTCCGCCACAGCTGTTGTGTGCGCCAGTCTGCTCGCAGGCGTCTTGTTCGGCGCGTTCTTGGCCGCGTACTACGCATACGGTCGGAGGAAGCATGGGCTCCCAGACTGGAACAGCCTCAGCACGAGCAGTGGGGCCCAATCCTTCGCACGAGCCGATAAAATCATGCCAACCGTATTCGAGTCTGGGAATGAGGAACTAGCTCAACTTGCTGCAAATCGTTCACTTAGTCGATTGCTCGGCTACTTCAATGCTCGTATCCGTGAATGGCCGCATCCACTGAAGTACATGGAACTATTCACGGTCGGCGTATTCTTCGATCTCGGAAGCCGATTCAAAAGTGGTGACGCATTTGATCTGCTGACGATCGCGGCGGACATGCCCTTGGCGGAATTACCTGACAAGCACTTCCTACTTGCGGTTGATCTTATCGCGGAATTGGCAACGTCCTCTGACACTACTGAGTGTCCGTCCGCACTTCATAAAAAATTACCATCGATCAAAGCGCGCGTCGAAGCGCTGGACCCGTCTTACACTGCATGGGATGTCTTAGCACGGCAATACTCGCGTGATACATGAACCCTGGATGGGCTTTGCAGCGAGCTTGATGTACAATTCCTTTGCACTCAACTTGGCAGTCGCAATCGGAGACTTCGGTCTTGGTTCGGACGCGCCACTCATGCTTGATTACTGGCGCTCGCCAGAATCGCCATGCGTTCTCCGGCTGCAATGGAGCCAAGATGGTAATCAATGGATCAAGGTCTCAGACTCATTCGACGAGTTTGTGGCGATTTCGGGGCTAGCCTCCGCATCTCCACGATTCCGCGAACAAAGCGGCAGGGTGGCCGGGATTGGAGCGTCTTCGCGAAGTCCTGGAAAGTGCGATCCACTTGAAGACCAGCCTTCCTATTGACCTCGGCTGTCAATAATCCTGGTGGGCCGGCGCTCGAAGCGAGCTTGTCCCACCCTACAACCTCTCAAGCGGACTCCTTACGCTCCACGCTGAATAACGTGGCAACTGGTCTTTTTTGAAATCCTGGGTTTTCTGATCGCACCTCGCAGTGTCTTCTGAACCGACGTCTCGAGAATGTGGTGGTCTATTGAGAGCTGCCGCGACAATGGAAGCCCCGACCCTCGCATGGATCGTACATTCCGGGACTTCGCGAAGACGCTCCAGTCCCGGCCACCCATCCTGAACGTCATTGATTCGTTACTTTGAACGCGAACTGTGCGTAACTCGCCTCAGTGGTCCAGCCCAGGCCACCCGTCCGGGGAGTCTGCGGAATTCCTGTCGCAGGCGACTTCTGAGGCGGGTACGATGGCGGATCAAACCGCGTCAGATCAGGAACTCCAACAGTACCAAACGATTGGGAAAGGAGATGCGATACCGGATTTTAATTGCTGCGCTGGTTGCATTCGGCCTTGCGCTGTCAATCTTCCTTTACACAGAACATCTAAGACACCTGCGCGCCCAACAGGCTGCTTGGTTGCTCGTGACTGAGGCACGGATGATCATGTCTGTTCCCGGCGGCGGAGTCGGAAATGTCCTGTTCCAGCACACACCACAACGTGCAATTCAACTTTGTACCGAGGCCCTGATGCTCTCGCCAAATCTCAAAGATGCTTACGATGTGCGTGCGTCAGCCTTAGACGCTTTGGGTGAATCTGAGTCTGTTACACGCGATCGAGAGCACGCAGCATTGATGGAATAGCGATGGCCGAACGATGCGGTCAACTTGCCCCGCAGCCGCAGGTGGCTCAAAGTGTTGGCGTGTTGATGGGGAGTCCGCCGTTCATCGCGGGCAAGTTACCTTGAACATTACCGAGAATCTAAAAGGCGGTCTCATGCGCTCCTTACTCTTCGTGTTTTTCATTGCACCTATGGTCCTAAGCTGCGTCGGCGACGTGCATTCTCAGGAAAAGAATGACAAAGAGGCGGCGTTCTCGCTTGCGGATGTCGAGTACTTCCATCGGTTCACGAAGGACGATCAGCATGAATACACGCCAGCGGCTCAGGAGGATCTCAAAGCGTGGACGGACATGGTCACGATTCACTACTATCCGAAGACGAAAGACGGAGAATCGCTCGCGGCGACGGCGAACGCTGTCCTGGGAAACTACAAGGCGGCAAAGGGTAGGGTTCTTCGAACAGATTCCGTGCCGAGGACCAAAGACAAAGAGGCCGAGCATTTGATTGTCGTCGTGCTTGGCCGTCCTGAATTCATCGAAGTCGCGTTTGCCAGATTCCGGATGCATGAGGGCGTGGGCACAGCGGTGATCTATTCGCACCGAATCTACGGAGAGAAGATCGGCAACGAGATGAGCAAGTGGCTGGAAAAGAACGGCCCCACCACCGAGAAAACTCTCATGAAATGGGATGCGATGCCGAAGCCGCCGGCGATACCTACACCGTGAAGAAGGTGAACTGAAAATGGAAAGTCGAGAAAGACAAGACGAATTGGATTTCGCCGGGCTTAACCATGCGCTGCAGCGACTCTGGCCATCGCGCTCGAGTTGCAACCGTGGCGTCCTGTGGGCCGGTCGCTGAGATCGGGTCGTTCCGGCAGACGGGCACGTCACGACCATGGAGTACAGATCATGTGGAAGCTATTCATTCTCACCGCGATGATCACTGCTGGCGTGTGTGTCGCCAGCCCGCTTGCGAAAGATGAGATCACTGACGAAGCGATCAAGGCGCTTGTTTCTCAATTGGTGTCACCCAATCACGCGCCGGAAATCCACGGCATTCACGCCAAATATGGCACTGATTTCAACCGAGACGTGCAGAAACAAGTTCACCGCGCATGGCATGAACTTCGACGACTTGCCCCTCGATCGTTTCCGTTTGTATTTGATCATGTATCCGACAAGCGATACGCGCTGACAGCAGATTCCGGGGATCTCGACGAGAATTATTCGGTGGGATTTCTCTGTAGGGACATTGTGGTCAGTAGTTTGCAGCCTGATGTGTGGGATCACAAGGAGGGGGGCACCAGCTTCAAGCGACGCCCCAATCAACCCGACTACGTGCGTCACCACGGGCTCCTCGCCCCCGAATCCGCCAAGGAATGGTGGAAAACCCGAAAGAATCTGTCGTTACGCGAAATGCAACTCGAAGTGCTCGAATGGGTACTTGCCGAGGAACAAAAGAATCCCACCAAATACACTGACCAAGATCGAAAGAAAGTCCAAATGGAACTTGAGGCCTTGAAATCCTCGTCGGAGCCACGCAAGCTGGGCTTTCCATTTGCCATATAGCTACATAAGAGAAATATGTCCGAAATCAGCCCCCACCCGTTTCCTGGCAACTGGCTCACCAACAATTGATTAGCGGCGGAAAATCTGAACACTTATTGGTTGAACCGAAGTGAGCCGTGATCAGGTTTCGGGTAAAAACAAATATCACTCGCGGTGCGCATGCAGATTAACCTCGGAGGGTGTTTTTAAATGGTAAGTGTCTGGGTAACCATCTCGATAGGTGGTCTTTGGCCTGCGCCGGCTGAGTCGATGGCGTGGAACGCCGTCACCGACGCATTAACGGCGGCGTGCATTGGTACTTGCACAGGTTCCGGTGGCGGATGTGGTGAGATGGACTTCTCGTTTCGAGTCGACGATGAGCAAACCGCTCTCAAAACCATTGATGCCGCAATGCAAACCCACATGCCCGGCGCGGAATACCGCATTCGGGTCACAGAGTAGCAAAGGCACACCGAACCAGGGTCCGGTGCACGCGAAAACCGGCCTTAGTGGCGTGTTGATTGGAAGGCCTTCGTTCATCGCGGGCAAATTGTCTTAGAACGTTATGCGATAAAGGAACCGTACATTGCTTCCCGAAACGAATCTTCCATGGTGGCGGCATGATCGGCCCTGGGGATTCAGGTTCTCGGTAATGGACGCGGTCATTTTTGCCGGTGGCGTTTTGACGACGATGGTGTTTTGGTATTTCCTTGGTCCATTTGGATTGCTGGTTCCATATCTCCTCGGCCACTTTTTTCTGTTCTGCAATACTTTTCGCGTCGGGGGAGAGCGATCCCTGATTTGGGTCGGGACCTTCCTCACCAATTTCTACTTCTGGACTCAAAATCAGAATCTCTGGATTCACCTCGCCATTCAGGCATCGATTACGGTCATGTTGATCGTTCAGTGTCTTCTCGGTAAGAACTATCATGGACTTGCATGCGCACAGATCAACCCGCGTCGCTACCGCGATGGCGCCATGTCCGAAGGCGCATTTACTCGCAAAGTTCTGCTGACATGTCGTGTCCCGAGGCCACTCGTCGAGACGCTGGTGGGCAGGCGCCTTGATGAGTTCAATATTGAACCCTGACACGATCGCATAACACCAATTTCGATCTCAAAGATGCAGCGGACTGAACTCGCCAAATGCAAGCTGCAGGTCTCATTGGTCCCTGCCCACGTTCGGACAACCAGGGACGTGCCTGTAACAGCAGTTTGTGACACACCGCCGACGAACGAACCCATGAAGTTTGGTTCTCTGAATCCTTCGTGTTCTTCGTGGTGAAAGTAGGCCTTACGAGACGTTCGACTGTTGTTGGTGGAATCAGATTACCACGAAGGACTCGAAGTGCACGAAGATGAGGAGTGGCTCCAGATCAGGTCATTCAGGTCGATATTTTCTGCGGAAACACTTCGCCGACAAGCACCAACTGGTTACAGCGGCATTACGACTTTTCAGACTGGGCTTCTGCCGGATGTGCTTCCCGAAAACGTTCCAGGTTGCGATACGTTTCGGTGTTGAAGTTGTCTTCAAACTTGTCCTTACCTGCAAACACGAACTGCATCCCCAGCGCTGTGTAGGACCGTATCGGTTCCAGATTGTTGAAGAACTCGGGGGCGATCTCGCGGAGTTTCCAGAGGCGGAACCAGGGAATCCCGGCGATATCGTGGTGTTCAACGTGTAAACCGGCATTGAACGTGGTCAGGTTGATCAACCGGCCGTAATGCGATGCCGTAGGCTGATAGTTCTTGCGTCCATGGAAATGCGAAATTCCCAGGACCCAACCCAGACAGTACGGATGAAGATAGCCTGTGAAAAACACCTGGCTGAACAACAGATAAACAAGCGGCATCCAGCCCCCGTACCAGAACAGCAGTCCATATACGGCAAAGCTGACAACCGGATAGACAACCGCGTACTTGCTGATTCCCTCTTTCTGGTATCCCGAGACCAGGTGTTCGTCGCCGAGAACCGCGAGCGTAAAGCGATTCGGTTCGAGGCGGCCAAGCAACAGCGATGTGAAGACATATAGCAACAATCCAAAAACGCTTCGCATCGCCTGCATCACGACCATGAACAAGGAATAGGGGACAAACAACGGCGATGTCCGGCGAGTCGCAAGGAAGTACGATCGCCGACGAGTCGTGAAGTCCTTTGTTGCACTCATGTCATTGTGGTGCACGATGTGCTCAATCCACCACGTGTGGTGAGCGGAAAGAAACATCGGAATCGACGTGACCATGAACAGATATCGATTCCAGAACTTCGACCGAAAGACGTTTAAATGGTCACATTCATGAGCCAATTGAAAGAGTGTGATGTTGAGGAGTGCACCAACGCAGTAGGCCGTCAGGATCGCAACCCACCACGGAAAGTGACTCATCGCAGCAGCGATGCCAAGTTGGATTCCCGCCATTAAGACGCACCAGACTGCCGTCAGCGGATAATAGCCAAACAGTTGCTTGATCTCTGGATGTGCCTGCAGCATTTCGCGAGCACGCTCGCGGTGCCAGACGGCGTCCGGTTTTTCTGCATCGGGAACCCGTTCACAAATATCGACTTCAAAGCCCGGAAAGACAGGCGCTGCACTGCCAAACATCCGCCAGGTCCATCGCGGCTTGAAACCACCCGGCAATACTGCTTCTGACGACACGATACTTCCTCCGTCGTAAACTGAGTGGGCAATTGCAGCCTTCGGCCCGGTAGGCCTGCTATCGGCCAGCTTCGCAACCGTCGACAGTTTAAGCACAATTGAGTCGTCGGTCGATGAATCCGCCGAAAATCAGTACATTCAAATCGGCACAACTTGGTATGGCATTGTTTTTATCATCGCGACGGCTGGAGCAAGCAACGTGACAAACGTAATGGTGACAGGAGGATGCGGATTCATTGGAACGTGGGTGCTGCACGATTTGCTCGCTCGAGGTGCAACGCCCATCGTCGTGGATCATCAACCGCAGCCTGATCGCTGGCAGCGAGTGCTTGGCGAGAATATTGATAGAGTCAAGCATGTCGACGTCTCTCTGCTTGATCCCGTCGGGTTGCAGGAAACGATCGAGCGATTCGACATTACGCGCATTATTCATCTGGCTGCGTTATTGACCCCGGCGTGTCAGCAGGATCCCTGGCTGGGGTGCCAGGTCAACGTACTCGGCAGCACGGCACTTTTTGAAGCCGCGCGTCGATCGCAGCGAATTCAGGGAATCTCATATGCCAGTTCGTATGCGGTTTACGGCCCCGAAGCCGTGGAGAGTGATCAGCCAAATCGACCGCCGACATTTTATGGGGCGTTCAAACAGGCTGTCGACCTGATCGTCGAGCAATATTGGCGACACTATCAGGTCGCTTCAGTCGCAGTCCGCCCTCATGTCGTCTATGGCCCTGAACGCGATCAGGGACTTACCGCTGGACCATCTTTGGCTGCCCGAGCCGCTGTCAACGGGGATGAGTTCACAATCGGCTATCGGGGACGCGTCGGGTATGACTATGTTGAGGACGTCTCGTCCGCGTTTGTTCGCGCAGCCTTCGAATGTCCTCCAGGCGCAACGGTCGTGGATCTGCCAGGCGAGTTGGCAACGACGGAAGACTTCGCCCAGGCGATTGTCCAAGCCGTCCCCGCATCCGCAGGCCGAATTCACGTGGACGGCCCGTCGATCCCCGCCAATATTCCACCGCGCCCCAATTTCATCGCAAATCTGTTTCCAGACTGGCAGCCAACACCGCTAATGGACGGAGTTCGCAAAACAGTCGACTACTACCTCGATCGCCTCTGAAGTCACCTATTCAACGGTAACACTCTTTGCCAGGTTGCGTGGCCGATCAACATTGCATCCTCGCAGGATTGCGATGTGATAGGCGAGCAATTGCAACGGAATGGATGTCACGAGTGGCTGAAGGTACTCATCCACATCAGGAACATAGATCACGTCGTCCGCCAGCTTGGCAATTTTGTCATCGCTTTCGCAGGCGATTGCGATGACGGGGCCTCGCCGGGCTCGAACTTCTTCAAGGTTACTCATCACCTTAGGATAGATCTGGCAGCGCGGCGCGATGAAGACGCTGGGGGTTTCTTCGTCGACCAGTGCGATCGGTCCGTGCTTCATTTCCGCGGCAGGATAACCTTCCGCGTGAATGTAGCTGATTTCCTTCAGCTTCAAGGCCCCTTCGAGCGCCACAGGGAAATTGTACAGGCGACCAAGGTACAGGAAATTTTCGGCCGTGTAGTACTTGCGGGCCACTTCCTTGACGGCTTCATTGCATTCAAGTGTCTTGCGAATTTTGTCTGGCATATCTCGCAAATGACTGATGATCCGCTTGCCGGCCGGGTATGACAGGTGTCGCATTCGTCCCAGAAACAGGGCCAGCAATGTCAGGACCGTCACTTGTGATGTGAAGGCTTTGGTTGAAGCGACGCCGATTTCAGGTCCGGCATGCAGGTAGATCCCACCGTCAGCTTCACGTGCGATCGAAGACCCGACGGTATTGCAGATGGCTAATGTCGGATGGCCTTTACGCTTGCATTCTCGCATGGCGGCGAGTGTATCTGCCGTTTCACCGCTTTGGGTGATGGCAAAAATCATTGTTCGATCGGAAAGGGGGGGATTTCGGTATCGCAATTCGCTGGCGTATTCGACTTCAACGGGGATGCGAGCGAATTCTTCGAGCAGATATTCGCCAACCAGACCAGCGTGCCAACTGGTTCCGCAAGCGGTCAGCACAATCCGGTCAATCCTTCGCAGGTCCTGGGGCTCCATGTTCAGGCCGCCGAACTTGGCCGTTGCCTCATCGTCGTCCAGGCGACCTCGCAACGCATTTTCGATGGTCTGCGGTTGCTCATAAATTTCCTTGAGCATGTAGTGCTCAAATTCACCCAGGTCCGTGTCCTGAGACGTCTGCTCCAGGAACTTGATCGAAGGGGTCTGGGCACCACTGTGCTGGTGCTTGAGCTTGAATTCCGATGCTGTAATGATCGCGATTTCGTGGTCATTCAAGTAGACAACTTCGTCGGTATGTCCAACCAGCGGGCTGGAATCACTCGCCAGATAATGTTCATTTCGACCAATACCGACGACAAGAGGACTGCCGAGTCGTGCGGCGATGAGCATATCCGGGACATCGCGGAACATAATCGCCAGGCCGTAGGTTCCTTTGACTCGCTTGATTGCTGCTTCGACGGCCCGCAGGCACGTCTGCGAGTCCGCAGGATCGCCGCCTAACTTGATTTCTTCGCTCAGATGATGCGCAATGAGGTGCGCTGCGACTTCGGTATCGGTCCCTGTCCGAAATACGTAACCGATTTCCTGCAATTGACTTCGAAGAGACGCGTAGTTTTCGATAACGCCGTTATGAACAACGACAACTTCGCCGTTTCCACCGGTGTGTGGATGCGAGTTCACATCACTTGGCTCGCCATGAGTGGCCCAGCGTGTATGGCCGATACCGGTCGTTCCGTTCACAGGTTGCTGCTTGACGAGTTCTGCAAGTTGACCGACGCGGCCCGTCTTCTTGCGGATGGCAATCGCATCGCCATTCTGAATTGCGACCCCAGCACTGTCATAGCCACGATATTCGAGACGGAAAAGACCCTCAATCAGGTAGTCGTACGCTTGCTTTGGTCCCACATATCCGACAATTCCGCACACGGGCGTATCTCCTGAACGACAAAAAGCGAACTGATCGAAGTCTGTGAATCGTCGGATCTCCGACGCCCCCAATCCCACCACAACCGCACGCAAATGCCGGACACTGCCACCAACCCCCCGGCTCGCCGCAGGGCTATAACAGAGATCAGGAGAAAAGGTCAACCTGAACTTTTGCTCAATCAATCCCATCATCAACCAGCATCGCAACGACTTTTCAACAATCGCGCGGTCAACAAATGGCAATCGCAACCCGAATTTGACACTCCAGCAGAAACTCCTATCCAACCTGTGCAGACTATTTTGACGCACTGCAACCACAAAAGTGATTCGCGTGAATTGCCTCGAAATCATCCTGTCAGCCACCCGAATCGGCAGGGGGCGAATCAATGCCAATGAGGCGTGTTGCGTTATTGTACATCGAGCGTCTCATCCATTGTTTGCTGGCAATTATGATTCTACTGTCAGGTGTATTGAATCTGGCTTGTGATGGCGTTCTCGCCCGAATCGATATTGACACTATGGTTAGCCCCTCTGGCAAACTAACCCATGGCGTCATATGCAGTTTTGACGAAATTCGGCGAGAAGATTGTCGAGGTGAATTGAAAACCAATTCATTCCTAGGTAGGTTAGACACAATCAGATGTGGGCCAAACTATTTCTTCAAAGAAAGGTCATTAGCATGTCACGAGGGCAGGCAGGCTTCAGTGTTGCCGACTTAGAGCGCATCCTGGACGAACGCAAGAGTCAACTTCAGGATCTGGCCAAGCGCCGCGACGCTGCTCAGAAAGAACTTGATAAACTGGATGCAGAAATCCAGGAAATCGTCGGAGAAGGCGGGACCATTGGCCGCGTTCGCCGCCGCCGACGACGAGTCAAGAACGAAATGTCCCTGCGCGCTGTCGTGCTGGAGATTCTCGGCAAGAACAAGAAGGGATTCACGCTGGCCGATTTGGCCGGTAAAGTTACCGAGACTGGCTACAGAAGCACCAGCCGGAACTTCCGCAACGTGCTGTATCAATGCCTGTATAACACTGAAGGAATCGTTCACGACGATGCTTCAGGCTGCTATCGCCTTGAGCGCTAGTCATTCTGACTTTAAAGACAGATCTCTCAGCCGCGTCGAATTTCGTCGCGGCTGTTTGTTTTTATCTGACGTCTTCAAGGACGTTGGCGATCCGTAGAATCTATGCCATGAATATGCGGAGTCAGCAGCCCTGAGTTCTGCCAGGCAGCTACTCCTCAAACATGCCAACAACCTCATCGCAGGTTGACAGAACAACCCTCGTCAAAATCTTGAGGTTCAGGCGGCACCGCCGACTAGCTGTCAATTCTGCGGTTCCCCCTTTGCGCCGGCGTTTGACAGCGGTACCATATTTCTCGATGGAGTGTGTCGATTCTGGCCGCATGATGTCATGTGGCGGCAGAAACGAACTTGGCGCAAGGACGCGGACGCTGGTATGACTGTTCAGGGTAGTTCCCTCGAATCCGATCTCGTAGTCTTACGAGAACGCGTGAATGCGCGGCTGGCTCATTACGTCGGCTCCGATTCCTGCACTTCAGTGGCCGATTGCCCACCGAAACTGCGTGAGTCAATGGCCTATAGCCTGCTCGCAGGAGGAAAACGCCTGCGGCCTCTGCTGGTTCTGCTCACCGCCGAAGCGTGCGGTGGCGAAGTCGATGCCGCGCTTCCCGCAGCCTGTGCCATCGAAATGGTCCATACCTATTCCCTGATCCACGACGATCTTCCGGCGATGGATGACGACGACGTTCGCCGTGGGCGTCCAACAAACCACAAGGTTTTCGGCGAAGCGATGGCGATCCTGGCTGGAGACGCTCTACTGACCTTGGCGTTTGAAATTGTCGCTCAATTCACCACTCCGCCCGCAGTGGCAGCAGCATGCTGTGCGGACCTCGCCAGCGCATCAGGTTGGTGTGGAATGGTGGCAGGTCAGGTTGCGGATCTGGAAGCCGAAGCCGCTGGCCACGAATCACATATAATTCAGGATCCAGCCGCCAGTTTGCGTCAACTCGAAGCGATTCATCGACGTAAGACGGGGCGACTGCTTACCAGTGCGGTCACTCTTGGTGCCCGGGTCGCCCAGGCGGACCAAGATTTGATCAATCGCCTGGAACACTTCGGAAAATCCGTTGGTTTAGCCTTTCAAATTGCGGATGACTTGTTGGATGTCACTGGCGATGCCGCAAAACTGGGAAAAGAGGTCCAGAAGGATGCGTCACTGGGAAAAATGACCTATCCGGGACTGCTTGGAATTGATGTAAGTCGTCGCAAGGCGGATGCTTTGATCGACGACGCATGTGCTGCGCTGCAGCCGCTGGGGCAACGCGCGGACAAGTTGACCGCACTGGCAAAGTTCGTGACTCAGCGAGACCACTGATCGGCGCGAACCATAGTTTGTTCTGTAACTCAGTCACAAAACCGCACTTGCGAAGCATTCCGAAAGAGCAATCATGAAAGATTTCGAACTCTTGCCGCGGATTGAATCGCCGCTGGATCTTCGAGGATTGAGCGACCAACAACTTTTGCAACTTTCTGACGAAATCCGCGAGGCCCTCTGCAACCTCGTGCAGGAACGCTCAGCTCACTTTGCCAGTAACCTGGGAGTGGTGGAACTCTGCCTGGCGCTCCATCTGGTCTTCGACTTTTCGAAGGATCGCTTAATCTGGGATACCGGTCATCAGATCTATCCCCATAAGTTGATTACGGGACGTTTTGACCGTTTTGGCTCGATTCGAACCCGTGGTGGTTTGATGGGATTTCCGAATCCCAACGAAAGTGACTACGACCTGTTTATGACCGGACATGCGGGATCGAGCGTTTCCACAGTCCTGGGTATGAAAGCGGGAGATGATCTGCTTGGGCAGACGGGACGCAAGTCCGTCGCTGTCATCGGTGACGGGGCACTCCCGTCAGGTGTTGTCTTCGAAGCGATGAATAATGCCGCCGAGTTGAAAAAAGATCTGCTCGTGATCCTTAATGACAACAAGATGGGGATTTGTCCACGCGTGGGGGGACTCGCGAAATGCCTGGATAAGGCGCGCGTTGCCCCGTTTTACAATGGCCTGAAACGTGACGTGAATTGGCTGCTGAACAAACTTCCGCTCGTCGGACGTTCCTCGAGGCAGGCGATCGGGCAGTTTAAAGATGCCATCAAGGGGTTTCTTCACGGCGGAATGCTGTTTGAAGAAATGGGATTCCGATACATCGGCCCCGTTGATGGACACGATCTGGTTTCACTTCGTGGTTACCTGGAAATGGTCAAAGAAGTCAGCGGGCCAGTGCTGCTGCATGTCTTCACGCAGAAAGGCCATGGATTTAATCCTGCCTGCGAAGATCCTGTGATGTTTCACGCTCCTCCGCCGTTCGAGCGAAGTTCCCGTCATGAAATTCTTTCCGTCAAGAAGTCATCATCACGCGCCTATACCAATTCAATGAGCGACGCGATTTACGATTCGATGCAGCGCGATCAGAAAGTCTGCGTCCTGACGGCGGCGATGTGCGAAGGAAACAAGCTCGGAAAAGTCCGTCAAGATTTTCCGGATCGATTCTTCGATACGGGAATCTGCGAAGCACATACGGTCGCGTTTGCAGGGGGGATGGCCAAATCGGGATTGCGCCCGATTGTGAATATCTACAGCACTTTCCTGCAGCGAAGTTTTGATCACATCTTCCAGGAAGTCGCACTGCAAAACCTGCCAGTCACGTTCTGTCTCGACCGTGGCGGCCTCGCTGGCCCAGATGGCCCGACGCATCATGGTGTCTTCGACAATAGTTACATGCGCATCTTCCCGAATATGACCGTGATGGCACCGGGTGACGATCTTGATGTCGCACCAATGCTGGACTTCGCACTCTCACACTCTGGTCCGACATCTATCCGCTATCCAAAAGCGAATACCGAGATCGTGGAACGTCCTGAATGTCCGATTGAACACGGTAAATCTGAAGTCTGGCGCTGGGGCGAAGACGGAATGTTCATCGCCTTCGGAGCCCTGTTCCCCACGTGTGTTCGAGCGGCTGAGCGTTTGCGCCAAGATGGGCTCGATGTCGGCGTCATCAATGCCCGGTTTGCCAAGCCGATCGATCAGGAAATCATCCTGCGAGCTCTGAAGCAGTCCGGATTTGTGCTCACCGTCGAAGAGAACACGGTCTGCGGAGGATTCGGATCGGCAGTCCTGGAAACAGCCAGCGCAGCCGGCGTGGGGACCAGCAACTTGAAATGCCTGGGAATTCCGGACCGATTTATCGAGCATGGTGAACGCGAAGAATTGCTCACCGAAATTGGTCTCGATCTGGATGGCCTTGTTGCCGCGGCACTGGCGATGCACGAACGGTCCCAATTGGCAAGCGTTCAGCGGTCGTTTGAAGACAATACCTGAAACAGGCCTCAAAGACGCGTTCAGTGACGACTGAAGAAGGAATGGATCATGTGCTGGTCACGGATGGCTTGGCTCGGCTTGGCGATGTCGATTTGCATCGTAACTCAGGCCGCTGAAACCTACCGACTCGAAGAGCCGGTTGATGATACGCGAGTCTTCGGAGTTGGGACCCGGATCGATATCACTGGCAAGACTCAACCATCGCCAAAAATCGACCCGTTGCCGCTGGTTGCATCAGCAGCCCTGTCTTATCGGGAGCGGCGATTGCTAGGCCCCGGAACGGAAACCGAATTGTTTCGTTCCGTTCGTGAATACGAACAGACGCATGCGGATATTGAAGTTGGGGGCCAAAAGTCGACCTCGCAATTGGCTGCACCACTGAAGTTGTTGGTGGCCCAGGGCCGCGCGGATGGAGTTGAGCTCTATAGTTTGGGCGGGCCTCTCACTTCTGGTGAACTCGATCTGATCCGATCTCCTGCTGACAGCCTGGCCTTGATGGCTTTGCTTCCCACAAAGCCAGTCTCGGTCGGAGACAAGTGGTCTGCTCCAAACTGGGCGTTTCAGATGCTGACGGCTTTGGACGCAGTCGTAAAAGGAGAATTGACGTTCACACTGACCAGTGTGGAAAAGCAGGTGGCACGTATCAAGCTTGAGGGGACTCTCGAAGGGGCTGCACTCTCGGCGGTCAGCCAAATCACTGTGAATGGCTTCTACGAATATGACCTGACCCAAAAGTGCATTTCCCAATGCGATTTCACCCAGGTCGAAAAGCGGGGATTTGGTCCAGTTTCCCCGGCTTTCGAGTTCACCGCACGTGTGCGATTGCTGCGACGTCCGGCACCGACTCCCGGAAAACTGGCCGATCAGAAGCTGATTGATTCCGCAATTAATGAGCCAAAGCCAGTGGCCCGTTATTTACGATTCGAATCGCCATGGAATATCGGTTTCGAGTATCCGCGCTACTGGCATCTCTGGAAGATTCAGGAAAAGGCAGCGATCTTTCGACTGATCGATGACGGCAACTTCGTCGCCCAGTGCGATCTGGCACCCATCGCACCTGCAAAGCCCGGCGAACATCTTTCAGAAACGGATTTTCAACGAGATATCCGCCAGGCGATGGGAGAGCGACTGCGAACGATCGGAACTGGAGAAGTTATCCCGACAACCGATCGGCGGTATGTTCTGAAGATTGTCGCAACGGGCGTCGACGGAGAACGTCCCCTCACCTGGAACTTTTACCTGATCGCCGACCCATCCGGTCGACAAGCAACTCTTTCTGTCACTGTAGACACAGGACTGGTTGAAGCCTTGGCGAATCGAGACCGTGAATTCCTGACGTCCCTGCGATTTGGACCAGCGCCTACAGTGCCACGTTGATCAAACAGAGTGAAATCTGACTCTGACCGCGATGACACTGAGTCCCTCCGTCGAGAACCGCCGGCAGTCAAGCACACTTGCTGAGTTTTGGAGTCAGTAACCGCTGTAGCTTTCTCTGATCGCTGGCAAAATGATCATGAAGCGACTGGATAAAGTCATTGTCAAGTTGCGGTCGCGATGCTTTGACCTGCATCTTCTCGTAAATCCAGGCCATGATTTTCGTGTCATGCAGTTGGAGGTGATTCTTGGCGGCATTCTTCAAGTGGTTCAGCGGAAACGGCGGGTGCATCAGCATCCGTGACAGCCATGGCTTTGAATGCCCACGGTTGCCGTTGATACGCGGGAATTCATTGCGGCCATCGTCGCGGACATCGAGAAAGTCGAGCGTTCGAAGATAGACATCTCGAGCTGACTTTTGAAGGTCGTCGAATTCGACGAGAAGCATCCTGTCGACTGGGACATAATCCAGAAGTCGTTCGACCTGGTCTCCGAGCATCGCGACCTGACTGTATTGAAGAAGCTCTGGAAAGCTGCAACAGGGAGGTAGATTCTTACCCTGTCGGCGTTCTTTCTGAAGTCCCCAGGCAACCTCAAACGATTGTTCAGATTCGACAAAGCCGTAGAGGTACTGCGAATGGAGTGAGTGAACGAGTTGAACAGGATCGCGTACGAGGACAATGAATTTCGCGTCTGGATGCTCGTCCAGAATGTTTGGAACCGCTTCGTGGGAATAGAGATAGAAAACCGAAGACTCGCCAACAGCCAGGTGTTGATCATTGGCTTCGCGGAACAGAGAGTTGTATTCGCGGCGAGAGGAAATTCTCGGGTACCCTGCGACATCCGTCAAATAGAAATGCGGCTCTTTAATTCGCGACAAAAAAATGTCCGGGTGCCCTTGAAGATAGGTATGCAGCGCAGTCGTGCCACACTTCGGCGCACCCACGATGAAGAAATTTGGACTTTTCAAGATTGGCATTTCCCCCCGGAAATCGCGATGGCGGCCATAGCGGTACCAACATCGGCTACGTCTACGCAGTTGCCCGCATATTCGATATCGTCTGCACGATGCTCAATCTTGATAAAGTCGTTATCATTGGCGCGTTCCGCGTCAAAAATCGTCCCGTCGCTCAATTTCGCTTCAGGAATACATCTCCAAACGAATGACGGAAGAAAACTCTCGTTGCTACGTAATGGGTTCCCAACATGACAATCGACACCAGCAGGACAGAATAGGCCGCGCCCTGAAGGCCCAGAGATGGGACCAGAACAACTGCAGAAGTCCCCATGACTGCAACTGCTAACGACTGAATACGGAACAGCCAGACAAATTGGTTGGAACCAGCCATCGCTGCTGCAACGGGAAGTGTGATCATCCTGACAGCACACGCGGCCATAAGAATCACAAGAATTGCACTTTCGTCCGCGAACTCGCGACCATAGGCAATCGTCAGAAAAACCCTGCCAAGGACCACGGCCGCAGCCAAACCCATCAAGCCAATGACCAATCCCATTCCGCAGAGTTGCCAGAGCAGTTTTGCAAATGCCGCCTGATCGCGCTTACCGAACAGGATCGCAAATCTGGGAACTGCGGGTTGATTCAGTGAACGGGCGAAAGTCTGAACGATGACCAGCGAATAGGCCATCGCTGCAAATACGCCAAGCGAACGTTCATCCGAGAAATATCGTAAAACGTAGAAAGGAATGTTGCTTTCGAACGACAGAAGCATCGTTCGCAACCCCGCGGGCATCGCGAGGATCGCCAATTGCCAGAGATGTGATGAGGTCATTCGAGAGCGAACAACTTCCGACCATGTCGAAGGAAGGAATTGTGCCAGAGATGGAACATCAAATAAAAGCAGTACGACCACCCACGCTATCGACTGGGCATAAATCCCTGCAACCAGCGATTTCGTGACGAAAATCACGAACCCAAAGACACCGAGCGAGATCATTGAGCGCAGAATCAGGGATCGAGCGATCAGATCCATTCGCTCACGCTGCTGAAACTGGCCATAAAACACATCCGCGGTGGCTTCGGCCGCTTTTGAGAATCCGACTGCAATCAGGATGCTTGATTCCAAATGATCGAAACCACAGAACAACCCGATGGCTGCGATCAGAGACAGTGCGACTCCGATTCCAATCAGTCGCAGAGCCAGATACTCAGCAAAAGCGAATTTCTGATCCGAGTCGGCTGACTGAACCAACCGCAATTCCAACCCTGCCAGCAACATCACGGGGGCTGTCGTAGCAAGCGCCAGTGCAAACTGGCCGAGTCCATCGGGACCGCACATTCGAGCCACAATGGCGAGTGTCGCCCATTGCGAAGCCGCGTAGACGGCGAAACCGATGAATGCCCATGAAACGTTGACTCGAAGCGATTGTGGCGCGGAACTTAAGCCAGCAGATCGAACATCAGAAAATGAGCCCGTTTCACGACCGGCGACCGCGGCACAATTCCCCGATAGTGAGAACGGCACTCGATCCGACATTAGTTTAGGCTTTGACACAAAGAGTTCTTCTCGCTCCCCTCCACACTACCGGAGCGATAACAGAACGGGTTTCGACGGTCAATTTCAGCTCGAAACCGCAATACGGAACTACCGTGATTCTGCGGCACACCCAACTGATGTCGGCCGCAACTGGCGGGAATTGCCGCTACCTCACCGTCGCAGCAGGCTTCGACATCAACGGTGGAACGTCGTCCGGCTTTGGTCGCTCGACAGTAAAGCTCGCCGAGTAAGGTCCCCAATTTGATGTTGTCACACCGTTTTGAGTTGTCCCGTGATGAGCTTCGGCGCTCTGTAACATGGTCACTTTCACGATACCGCGCTGTCCGTTTCTCAGGATACCTGAGTGGACCGCAGCGGTCGCCAGGTTCGAGTCGTACGTGTAAACCTCGGTCCCCCAGGCGGAATTCGCGGACGAACCTACGACTTCGAAATAGAACGACTCGCCGATTCGATTCACGAAATTCGAAAGCGTCCCTGGGTCAGGTAATGCCTTCAGGTCAGCAATCCTCAACTGACGCAGCACGTCTCGAATCGCGACCGCTTCATCAAGCCTCGCATCGCGCGTGTACGAATCTTGTAACGCTTGCAATGCGACGATCAATGAGCGTCTCTTGATTTGTATATCTTGCTCTGCCTTGTCACGAATCGCTGCTGATTCACGGTCGAACCCGGCCACCAGGTTCAGCGCATCTTTCGGAAGAGGTTCACAAATGACCAAGGGGGCAGGTGACGCTGGACCTGCCAATGCACCTGGAAGTCCGGGAACGCCTGGATATTCTTTCGAATGACCCACGGAGATCCCACAAATGATCAGCAGACCGACCCAGACAAATCGCGGCCTCATTTCTTTCTCCTTAACTCATGGATCCCGAGTCAGATAGACGTCCCGCGCATTCCCAACATGAGCGTGTTTGTGACGCATTCACGGGGTCAACAGTTCCCGGAAAATGCGGTTTATCCGATAGAGCTTTCCGGACCAGACACGCTTCGCGCACCGGTACGACCGCTGTCGACAGGCGACTTTCCGCAATCGAAGCCTTGGACATGACCCTCAGGATTCCAGTGCGAACGCGAGTAATCGCTTCACGCTTCGGCAGATTCTGCCGGGTAAAATCAATTGTCCAGACAACTTGCCAGATCCGTCCCATCAAACTTTGCTCGCGGAGGGGAAGTGGCACCCCGTGTGCTGCTTCAGCGAGCGTGTGAGATGGTGACGGGATGTCGCCTCAATCGTGCCACGACGGTACGGCACGCAGGATCACACCTGTGCCTTTCGACTTGAAAATCAGTCTGCTGAGCGTCCCCTCCGCCAGTCCCTGGTTTTCAACTTTGGTACATCGGGTCCAACGTGTTTGTTGTCACGCCCCGTGGAGACGAGGTTGTCATGCGAAAACGAATGATTTATCGAAAGAGAAACCTGGCCGTCAGTGGTCAGGGAGAATCCGTGAACACTGGCTTACTTCCCTCGAGCGAATCCCTGCAGTCGCCGCGACGAATGTCGCTGACGGCACTGGTTCTGTTCGCGCTGGCGATCTGCCTCGTCCTGGATTGCTTCCGACGATTGAACGCCGCCGAACCAGCGACAGATGAGCAACGTAAGGCCGCAGCCGTTGCTCTCAATTACAGTCGAGCTGCGCTGCACAGAATCCGCCGCAATCCCTCCGTTCGAGTCATGATCGAGGAACGCGAGAAGATCCTCAATCATTTGAATCTGAATGGAATCGCGGACGAAGAGGTGATGAAACTCTACGCGGGAGTCCTGGATGAGATCTCGCACGTCCAGATTGCCGAGCGTGAAAAGGATGTGATTCAGGAACAATACGTCCGCTCCGTTCACCGCGAACTTGGCATCAACGCGTTCACACTCGCCGCCGAAGTGGCTACGGCTCAGTACTTCTCGGCCGTCAAAACGGGGGCCAACAGTTGGTGGGATCATCGCAACAAGACCGTGAGTAAGGAACTGGATCGATGGCAAGTCGATAAAAAATTGATGACGAGCGTCGTCGATAAGTCGACCCAGTTCCTCGACACCAGCTGGAAGATGGCGCGGGCAAAACAGATCCCCGATCGCTGGCTCGTCCGAAACGACGACCTCGACAAACTGGAAACTGCGTGGCGTGAAAATGACCTGGAAACTCGATCTCGAGTCTTGAAGCGAATGGCCGGTTTCATGGAGTGTTATCCTCCGTACTGGTACTACGTCGCAAGAACTCAGCAGATGCAGGGCCAGTTTGCTGCGGCTTCCGAAACGTATGACAAGCTGGCTTCGCTGGGCGCCGGGCATTTCCGCAAGGACGAAATGCTCGCGGCCGCTCTGGCGAATCGCGCTTACATTCAGTCGTACTACAAGCAACCGGGGGCCGCAGAAACCGCGTTGAAGGCACTGGATTGCTCAACTGACGCCTGGGAAGCAAACCTGATTTGCGCTACGGTCTTGCAGAAGGCAGGCCGAAATCAGGACGCGGAAGATGCGATTCTGCGTAACATTGACGTCAACCTGGAACGCTCACAGAGCCGTGTCGCCTTGCTCGGCCTCTACTATCAAACTGACAATCGCCCGGAACTGGCCGCTCGTTTGACGGATCCGGAATGGGTACGAGATCTGCCAATTCAGCAACTGATCATGTGTGCGGCAAAGCTGTCACCTGCGACACCGCAACCCGTCGTCGAACAGATTCAACTGACGATGCAGGGAACCCCACGTTTGAATTTTGGTCGCGACGATTTTCTGATCCTCGCCAGCCCCGCCTGGCAACTTCAGAATGCAACCGTGGCGTTGCATCTCGGTGACAAGACATTTACGAATCCGCGAGTCACCCCCGGCCGCGACTCGATGCTCGTCAGTTTTGACGGGATCGCCGAATTTGGCGGGCCAATTGCCAACACATTCGACGATCAGGACGTCTCCATCACGATCAAGTATCAGAACTCAGCCCCGCTCAGATTGTCGCTCAAATCGAGTGGCGCTGCGATGACGCCAGTTGACAGTTTAAGCGGGCTGTCAATCGCCGGCCGAACACATCCCGTCTATCGTGCCACGGCACTGGAACAAAGCGATCTCAGGTTGTCGCTGAGATCAGGCCCCCCTGCCGAGATCATCGATATCATCGTCCCCGAGGGGGCGACATCGGCAAAACCTGTATCGACCGAGCTTCCCGTTACGGGCACTGAAAGATGACGGATTGAAGCCTGATCCCGATATCCACGAACTGCTTCTAAAACCCGGGGGCAGTTCGTAAGCTCGGGACAGCGTCGCACCTTCCGCAGCATTCACAGGAATGAATGCTTCTTGAGCGACACCCAAGTCGGGTAATGATTTTAAGGGTGGCAGGTGCCTGAAAGTCGTGGTTCGATCCGCGAACCTACGCTGCATTTGCTGATGGCAACTCAAATATTCGCCTCCTCCCAGACGTCTCGTCAAACTGAAAGCGTTGGTTCGCCGAGCGAACCACGACTATCTCGCGTCTCACGAATTTAACAGTTTTCAACGCATCTCCAAACTCTCACCAGTTCGGATGCGCAAATCTTGCAGTTCAAAATATCGCTACCCGCATTGAGTACCACCGGTAACTCATCGATGTCGTACGGACGCTCGATTGATGGCACCGCCGTTCGTTGACCAGAACCGCAATGGAAACGACCATTCATTCGAGTAAAAGTGTGGGCACAGTTTGTTGCGCAGCTCGGAAATGAACATGTCATTGACAGGAAAGCTGTTGACCGCGAGTACTCCGGCGTAAGCCAACGATTGGAGAACTTCCTGTTTAAAGTACTTGTCACCGCCGACCAGCCCTTTGCAACATCCGAGCAAATCTTTCAAACCCGAGCCTGGTGGCAACGCTTCAATCGATGTGAGCAGCGGTTCGAGCCACGATTCCTGTACCTCGAACCTGGGAGGCTCGCACGGGAACGGAAGGACGAGGTCACACCATAAGTAGTCCAGGTCGCCGCGTTCAATCGATCCGCCACGAAACAATTTCAGAAACAGGTTGCGAGCAATCTCGGCGATCCCAATCGATTTCGCTCGCCACCCCAGCGACGCAGCACGGGACTTGTTGATACCACGCACGTAATGATAGGACGCAAATTCGGAGACATGCGCGTAGTTGTTCATGGCTGCGGCTATGAGAAATCTCGACCACAACGCGTCGGCGGAAAGTCCGGAATGAGCCTGAATCAGTTCTTTCTCGGCTTGATTCCGGGTCAGCGAAAAGTCGGACGGCAATCCGAGCCTCTCGGCAATCCAGGTCAATTGCTTCTTTGCGGCATTCCCACCGGTTCCCGGTTTGACCCAGCCCAAGGCCTCGTTACCGCTGCCGGGATCATAGTCCCAAGTGAAATTGGCCAAGGCCGAGACGAGTTCGAGATCGCCCCCCGTTGACTTGGCCAGGTTCTTCAATTTGCGGCGAGCGGTCTCGCTCTGATTTCGTTCGTCGAACGATTTGCTCATGGGACCCCACGCGCTGCTGCGGATTGAAAATCTGAATGGTGAACTCGCCGATGGTTCAAATCTACCCGCAATCGGCGATGGTCGTCCACCTCGTGGATACAAGAGGAGACCTTCGGTCGGGCGTTTCGGCGGGGTCGGGAGACCCGCGCCGAACAGGGCCGAAATTGGAAACATGCGCCGAATATGGCCGAACTCCCGTCGCATTATCGTTCTGCCACCCATCGTTCTGCCCCCAGAATCTTCACACAAACGCTGACCATATCCCACAGGAACTGTGTGAGGTATGCTCTTTCGTTTGGTCGTTGAACCCATTGAGTTCATTTTTGACTGAACGAATCCGTCGATGCCATCAGCTTCCCCAACGTCGAATCACCTGACCATTCCACTCCGCGAGTTTGCGTGGCTGGTGGCGGCGTGTCTGCTGGGAGCGGTGCTGCGGTTGTGGTTTCCGGGGCGAATGGCGATCGACCATTTTGATGAAGGGGTGTATGCCTCGAACTTCTGGTTCGGGGCTGAGCATGGATATTGCTATCCCGCTCGACATCTGTACGCACCGCCGCTGCTCCCGGCTGCGATTGAATGGACGATGATCATCGCGTCGTTGTGCGGGTTTCGTCCGACCGGTTTCGTACCCATGATTCCGAGTCTGATTGCCGGACTGTTGACGATCCCCTCCATCTGGTGGGTGGGGCGCCGCTGGTTCGGTCCAACCGCAGGTCTCGTTGCCGCGTGGCTCGTCGCCACCAGTGACTTTCATGCGTCCTACAGCCGTGCAGCACTGACCGATGTTCCCGTTTGCCTGTTCATTCTCTGGGGGATCTATTTCCTGAAACAGGCGATGGAGTCCGGATTCTGGCGCGATACGTTGCTCGCCAGTCTGTTTACCAGCCTGGCATGGTGGACGAAATACAACGGCTGGCTACCTCTGGCCGTCGGACTTACCGGAGGGCTCGCCTGGCAGATCTTCCTGCCGACTGCCGAGCGAAAGTTGGGGACGGTTCTGAAACGGTGGTCGATCGTGGCAGGCCTGTCGTTCCTCCTCTGGTCTCCCGTCCTGGTCGGACTTCAGAAACACGGAGGCTACCTGGCGGTCGCAGCGAACCATCGCCAGTACGTGAACGGTGTGGACAAGTGGTGGAGCAACGCCATTCATCAAGGATTAAATTTTGGTGTCTACGACAACGTGATTGGGTTGCCGGTTGAGATCTGGGCGGAGTCCGTTCAGCAGAGGATGGACGGAGACGAAGGGCTGGAATACTTGTTCGAACCCATTTCGAACGTACACGCAGCACGAATTGAGCGAGGTTTCTATCTGTCGCCCATCGAAGAGACAGTGATGTCTCCCATGGTTGTTCGCAGCCTGCTGCTGGCGACTCCAGTTTTACTTTTGGCAACCGTCATTTGCAGACTGGCCAATGAAATCTTCGCCCGTCGCTTCAGAATGCAAACAGCCAGCGTCTGGTTTACGGCAGCGTGGGTCGGAGGACTCTGCGTCGCGACTCCTTTTTATTCCCCCTACCCTCGATTAATCCTTCCACTCTTGACGGCGCTCTGGCTGGGAACGGGTCTCGTGGTCCAGAAAATCATTGATGGAGACGCACTTCGCAGTGGAACAGGCTGGGCAAGATTCGTAGCCAGCCTTCGGCTGGAGTTTTGTGTGCCGCTGATGATGATTTGCATAATCGCCATTCGATGCCAGATTGGATCATTTCACGCCTGGCAGGACCGATCACAGTTCACGGCAGATATTCAAAAATTAGTTGGCGAGATCAAGGAGAGAACCGAGGTGTCGGGATATCCCGGCGACGAAGCGATCGTTTACGTGGCTGGACATCCACCGACGTTCTTCGCGCTGAAGGGTGAAGGACTGTCGCTGGTCGCACCAATTCAACACAGGATGCTCGTTGAGCGACAGGGACGCCCCACTTTCGTGGCTTATGTCGATTCACGGCTTTTTGATGTTGCACCGTCTCGGGACCCTATTGTTGGGTCGACTTCAAGCTTTCGAAGTCACTTCGTCATTCTGGACGAGCTTGACTGCTTCGAGCGGATGAGGCTTGATCGCGTGTGGGTCGAAATGCTGCCGTAAATTTTCATCTTGTCGCGATCCCGCATTCGCGGATACATTCCCGCCCTCAATCCCTCCTCCCACATACAATCAGCTTCCCCGTCCGAGGTCTCTCGGCGGGAGTGTCCTATTTGCAAGGAAGAAATTATGGACGACGCAGGAATCCCGGAACCATCACGGCGGCGACTGGGGCGTGGTCTGAATGCATTGCTCGGCTCTGGCGTCATGGGTGGTTCTGACACCCCGGAAGCGGGGGATCAGTCGGTCGTTCACGTCGACCTGATCGAACGGAATCCGTTCCAGCCACGTCAGGACTTTGATCAGACCGCCCTGAATGAACTCGTCGACAGTATCCGCCAGCATGGCGTGCTGCAACCGATCCTCGTCCGCTCGGCTGGCGGTGGGTACCAGCTGATCGCTGGTGAACGTCGCCTGATCGCCGCTCGCAAGGCCGGTCTGCAGGAAGTCCCCTGCCGTGTCCTGAATCTGACCGACCAACAAGTCAGCGAAGTTGCCCTTGAAGAAAACCTGAAACGCCAGGACCTGAACGTCCTCGAAAAAGCGACCGCGTTCCAGGACTACCTGAAACGGTTCGGCTGCACCATCGAAGACCTGTCACGGCGTCTCAGCCTGGATCGTTCGACGGTCAGCAACATGCTCCGACTGCTCGAACTGCCGGAGGCGGTCAAGACCGACCTGATGGCGGATAAGATCACTGGCGGGCACGCTCGAACGCTGCTGTCACTGAAGGACAGCAGTCAGCAGGAAGAATTCAGCCAGCGAATTCAGAAGGAAGGACTGTCGGTCCGCAAGACTGAAGAAGCGGTCCGTGAAGTCCTGGCCGAGAGTGGCGACATCCTTCCGATAAAGGGGAAGAAGCCGAAGTCGGAAACAACCGTCGTGGAACTGACCCCACATGTGCTGAGCCTGCGAGATCAGCTACGCGACTGGCTCGGTGCGATGGTTGAGATCAAGTTGTCGACCAAGGACAAAGGGAAGATCATCATCGACTTCCAGTCATCCGACGACTTCGAGCGGATCGTCGGCAAGTTACACCGCGCAGCCTGAGATAGGACCGCCGCGTTCGGCGCGGCGTCGCTCCATATCGCGTGTTCGGCGCGGGTCTCCCGACCCCGCCGAAACGGCCGACCGCCAGGTCTCCTCTTCGTCGGCACACCGATTCTTCTGCACGCTGCATAGGACGCACCCCAGACGATTTCGCAATCGTCGGTCTCGTGGGCTGAAGGGCCCACAAGAACAAAGCACAGGGCATCAGCCCTGTGTCCTCGGACAGCATTCGAGCTGCGGCCTGAAAGGTCGCAAGATTCTGAATCAAAGCAAGCGCGACCGTTCGAAGATCTCTCGCGACCTTTCAGGTCGCAAATTTTGCTCCGATTCGGATCACAGGGCTGAAGCCCTGTGCTTTGTGCTTGTGGGCTTTCAGCCCATAAAAATGCATCCTCGCGATAACGTGATGGTCGCGATGGTTCCGTTCGCCTCTCGCTGGTTCGCTACGGTGTTTCGATTCCTCCAAGCCAAACCGAGTCCAGCCGTCCCACCCGTTCCACGTGAAACGTTAACGGCTGGGAAGTCGCTCCGGCATTTGCCGACCGCGACGTTCGGATTCCTGCCGCAGCCAATGTGGGCCTGCGTTCCCCGACAAACGAAAAAGCCCCCATCGATTGACAGGGGCTTTTCTCCGAAAGTCGGGATGACAGGATTCGAACCTGCGACTTCTTGGTCCCAAACCAAGCGCTCTAGCCAAGCTGAGCTACATCCCGGACGTTGCGGCGACAGTCTAGGGGGGATGCCTCAACTCGTCAACACGGTCTGGCAAGAAAGCGAAGATTGCCCCGAAAGGGATCCCCGGCAGCCAGATTCACCGACCCGTTGGCCACCCCACGTTTGAATCGATTGCAGTTTTCTGCCCGCAAGTATCCCCTCCCCCCGCAAAGAGAAGTTTCAACAACACTCGTCTGGACAATACGTGTTGAAACGTCTATTATCTTTCGGCGTGTAAAAATCGCGATTCACCCAAGGGAAGCCTGTGACGGAATCTGTTTCGAATTCTCTGGACGCCAGTCCAAAGCCCGCTGCCGTCACGTTGGTCTATGTGGGACTGCTGGTCCTGGTCATCGGACTGTTCTTTGTGATCCGGTCATTTGGCGAGGGGCTCCAGCCTGGTACCCACGTCCATGTCAGTCTCGAAAAGAAGTCCGCAGCCGGGCACGGTCAGCTTTCAGAAGTTCTGATTTCTCTGGTCACGATAATGGTGGCCGCACGTCTATTCGGAACATTGTTTCAGCGAATCGGGCAGCCACGGGTGATCGGCGAAGTGGTGGCAGGAATCGTCCTCGGCCCATCCTTGCTGGGACAACTGGTTCCGGCAGCGACCGTGGTCCTGCTGCCACCATCTGCGATTCCGGTTCTTGGGATCCTGGCCCAGCTCGGCGTCATCCTCTACATGTTTCTGGTCGGACTGGAACTCAACTCCGGCTTGCTGCGTTCGCGGGCGCACACGACCATCGCAATCTCTCACGCAAGCATTGTGGCTCCGTTCCTGCTCGGGGCACTGCTGGCGCTTGCCGCATACACTCGCTATGCACCTCAGGGGGTGGAATTCACCAGCTTCGCGTTATTCCTCGGAGTCGCGATGGCGATCACCGCGTTTCCGGTACTGGCGAGGATCCTGACAGACCTGGGGATCGAACAGACCGAACTGGGAGTGATCGCACTCAGTTGTGCCGCGGCCGACGATGTGACCGCCTGGTGTCTGCTGGCGTTTGTTGTCGGGATCACGCGAGCGGACGTGTCTGGTTCAGTGATGACGACGATACTGTCGCTGGGGTACATCGCTCTGATGTTCGCTGTGGTCCGGCCGCTCCTGGCACGAATCGCCTCTGTGAAGACCAGTAAGGAACTGACAGCCTGGCTGCTGGTGGGTGTGATCGCCTCGGCGTTCGCCACGGAATCGATCGGGATCCATGCGATCTTCGGAGCGTTTCTGCTGGGGGCCATCATTCCGCATGATAGTGAAGTCGCAAAGTCGTTTCGCCAGAAACTGGAAGATGTCGTCTCGATCCTGCTGCTCCCGACGTTCTTCGCGATCACGGGGGCGAGGACTCAGATCGGCCTGGTTTCGGAACCCCTGGACTGGGTATTCTGCGGCGTCATCATCATCGTGGCTACCGTTGGAAAGTTCGGCGGCACGGTCGCCGCCGCACGAGCGACAGGTCTCGACTGGAGGACGTCCTCATCGCTGGGTGTCCTGATGAACACGCGCGGTCTGATGGAATTGATCGTCCTCAACATCGGGTTGGACCTGGGAGTGATTTCGCCAACACTGTTTGCGATGATGGTCCTGATGGCACTCGTCACGACGATCGCCACGACGCCAATCCTGAAATGGCTGGCTCCAGAGACCAATTGTCGTTCCACGTGAAACGCCTCACAGATCAGGCGTTCGCTTTTTTTGGGGAGCCCACAAGCACAACGCACGAGGCTGCAGCCACGGAGTCTCCTGTCGTGATCTCACCCAGGGGGCGAGGGAATTGCCCGCGTTCAGCCACTGCATGAAGGACTGCGGACGAATCGCTACGTGACGCAACCGGGTACGCCGCACGTTTGCTCCGAAACCGGATGCCGGCAGTGTCCGTCAGGGGGATTCCCACGGTCCGCGACCGTGTGGTCCAAACGGTCGTCAGCTGATCCTGGAACCCAATTTTGAGTCATACTTTCTGAACTCGCACGATGTAATTCGACCGGGTCGCACCGCTGATGAGGCGGTTGACGTCATCCGCCAGCACATGGCGACCCCAGTCTCTTTCACTGAACGCGCTGACGGTTCAATCTGTGTTCTGGCCGATGCTCCACAGAACTCCCGCAGGGTCGGAAAGACAGAAGTCTTGTATCCTCCAGGGCTGAGCTTCAATGCCGGTGCATTTGACTTCGAACTTGGAGACGACACCGCTTGCTTGGACATGATTCCACCAAGCTTCGACGTCTTCCACGAGGATGTGCATCATGACGTTCTCGGCCAAGCCGTCGGCGCAGAAGTCTTGCAGCAAGAAGCTCACATGCCCGAAATGAAAGTAGGCGACGCCTCCGCCTTCGGAGGCCATGGTGAAGCCAAGATCCTGGTAGAACTGTTTCGAAACCTCGAAGTTCCTGGACGGTACGAACGCCTTGATTTCAGTGACATCGAGATTCGCCATTGCCGCTCCCTGCGAGGCCTATCTGCCGTACTTCCAGCTGCAGTTTTTCCGGTCGAGGAACTCCCTGCGTTCGCCGCCTGATGGCAGATCATAGGTAAGTCGGAAGCGGGAAATCTGCACGTCAGGTTTGTCGAGGGGGGAGGCAGCGCAAGCTCCTCCCCTTCTCTTCTGACATCCGCGCCATCCGTGTCCCTTCACCGATTAGTCCTCAACACTTTCCGTGGCGATTTTTGTGTAGACGGCTTTGGCCTTGTCGTATGCAGCTTTTGCGGCGGTCCGCTCTTTTTCGCGGATGCGACCGACCTTCGCATTCCAGCAGACGTCAACTGCCTGGGCGCACCAGTCGGCACTCTTTCGGCTCGCTCGAATCGGCTTGTTATCGATTTCGACGAAGACGGGATTCGTGTGGCATGAGGGGAAGACTCGCAAAGCCACCCAGCTCGACTGCTTCAGTTCTACGTCAAACTCCAGCTTCTGAATCGACCCGTCGGCGGGGATCGCTCTGGTTTGGACCGGCTTGCCATTCACGATCAATTCGACAGGAACTGTACGAGTCTCGCGGATGCGACTTCGCTCCAGATGCCAGTACGGCTTTTCGTCCAACCTTCGGGCTCGAATAGCATTCGTAATGGCGTCCGGTTGTTCGGCAAGTAACGCGGCGGCGTCACAGGTGACATGAACTTTTCCAGGTTGCTTCAGTGGCAGGTGGCTTGGCTTTGTCGCAGGAAGGGTTTCCCCGACTGCTAACCCATTAACGGCGAAGTCGAACAAGTGACTGAGTCCATCTCCGCAGTAGCTGCGGCCGTCCTTCAATCCCTGGATCCAGTCTTCGTAGGTCAGTGGCTTGTCTTTCGGAAGTTTCACATAGATCCGGCCGAGTCCGACTTTGTCTCCGTAGATGCAAGGGAAATCGGTTTCACCACTGATGCGAGTTTCCATGCCACAATTGAGAGTGTGATACCAGATGTTCAATTCCCAGATTGCCGGAGTATCGACGGCCGAAATGAAATCACAGGTCCCGTTAGTTGCGGTGACAATGAACTCATTCGCACCGATCCCGTCAAACCGGGGCATCGCATAGTCGGGCATCGTTGCCGTCGCCTTCCCTTCCCAGCTTGCGGGGGCTCCTCCCCACGGCTGACCGTGGAATTTCCGAGAGCCATCGGGCATCACATCAGGAAGAGCCAGTCCCCAACCGCTGTGGCTGTACCCGACGACGCCACCCTGCTTCTGCCCCCATTCCAGAACAGGTTGAGTCCAACTGGGCCATTCTTCGAGCAGGGTTGTCCCGGGATAGTCATCTTCCTGTAGATTCAGCAGGCAGAGATGGCCGGCATGCGAAGAGGGAAATCCTGAGACTTCGACGTCGTATCGCATCAGGTAGTTCGGTCGAGACAGTGCTGACGTCTTGCCTTCGAAATAACGCTTCTGCGTATACCAGCAGGGCCCCCAACTCAGGACACATCCGATATTCAAATCCTCACCCAGGATGTGTCGCATCATATCGCCAGGCGTGACCCCTTCTGACGGGCTGTCGTAGTGGGCACATCCAGCGGCGTGGACATGATGATCGCCCGAAAACCAGTCGCGTTTGGCCGCATGAATCCAGCGACGCAGCTTCAGATCCAGGCGCTGACTGACTCCGTCGCTGCGGACAGTGAATTTGTGAGTATCGACATGGTATTCGGGACCGCGTTGAACAACGACCGTGAATTCGCCCGGCGGCAAATGGACGGACTCACCATCTGCCCGGTAGATCTGTTCGTGAAAAAAGAAATCCGGAGCAAGTCGCCTTGCAGGATTTGGATAAACGCGGCCTCGTTGATCGCGAAACGTCAGCGCGGCGGTTGTCGGAGTACCATCGAAGTCGATGATTCCGAGTGCTACTTCAACGGCTGGAACGCCTGTGAACAGAATCGGAACAGTATTGCGGAATCCCAGATCCTGCGTCCCCTGACCAACATGAAAACCGAGTTGTGCTTCGCGTCGACCGACATCGCGGCAATAAAGCTGAATGATTCGATACTCAAGCTCCAGGCCCGAGAGGCCCGGTTTGAGAGGCTGCTTATCGAACATCTGTGCATCGAGGAATCTGTTCGGCACATCGCCGGGTTGAACGAGTTTCTCGTCCGTCATTGGCTTTTCACGACCGTTCTTGGAGCCTCGCTGATAGACGGGCAGCAGATTAGGGCTTTCCGGGACAAGGGGCGCAGTGACCCCCGCTTCGTTATGAACTTTCACCAGAAACGTCCGCCACCCCTGTTGGACGAGTTCCTTCTTTGTGGGACCTTCCACAACCGAAACGCGGCTTTCAGGATTGATGCTGACTCCCGCAATACAGTGCTTGTCGAGAATCTTCTGGATCTCTTCCGTGCAGTCCGCAGCCTTGGGAAGTTTAAAGGCAGCGTCCAAGGCTTTGCGGTCGTCCGCGCTTAACGGCGATCCGATGAAATCCATGGACTGTACGATCCGCTCGGTCGCCGCGACAAGCGGTTGCTGTTCGACCTTCACGAGCATCGGCCATTTTCCTTCGGCCGCATTGCCAACTCGAAAACCACTCATCAACACCACCACCACCAGCGGCAATGAAATCATCATGCGGAACATCGTGGAATTCCTTGAGAAAGTCATCAAAGGTTCTTGGTTCTTGGTTCTTGGT
>JBAWWJ010000012.1:0-68087 GCA_037146815.1 Planctomycetota bacterium | reverse complement strand
CAGCTTTCCCCCAGTCACCCCCTCACGCATCCACAAATTCCGCCGAAGAGCCAAGATTTCTTACCGGGATGAAGGATATCTGTTTGCGGCTCTTCTGCGACTGTCGGGATTAGCGCTCTGGTTGCTGACAGCGACTTATCTCATTGCCCCGTCGGCATTGCAGGCAAGCAGGTTGCAGATTCCAAATCAAATCCGGTACGGAGCGATCGTGGCCGGATCGCTCTGTTCGTTGCTGATGTGGTGGACGTTGTCGAGTCTTGGCAAGAACCTGACCGACACGGTTGTCACGCGATCCACAGCGACACTGGTAACATCTGGCCCGTATCAGTGGGTCCGCCATCCATTTTATCTGACCGCGGCACTGATGATGACATCGGCAACACTGATCACGGCCAACTGGGCCATTGGAATCGCCAGCGTTTTGGTGTTGGGTCTGCTCGCCATACGCACGCCGCGCGAAGAACAGAAATTGATCGACCGCTTCGGTCAGCAGTATCGCGACTATATGGCAACGACCTGGCGATACTTTCCGCGGATCCGCTTTCGGCGATAGTCGTGGTTCGCTCCGCGAACCAACGCTGCCGTTTGATATTTCACGACAATTGACTGCTGCGTGCCAGAAATCATTCGCATCGTGCCAGAATGTCTGTCTACTCTGCGTACGTGGAAGCGTCGGTTCGTGGAGCGAGGCACGACTGCCTGACAATCTCTGGACTTTCGTGACGTTGGCTTGGCGGGCTTCCATGCGTCCTGAATACGGCGGTCGCCTGAAAGAAATCACAAAGTCAGCCAACGTCGATCCTCACAGGTCGGGCCCGTTGAAATCAGACTGATGGGGACATGGAGTTCGTTTCCTAACCGTTCGATGAAATCGTCGCTGCCGATCGAATCGTAGATGGGTTCAATGGTTTCTAACATTCGTGTCAATCGCTCCTGCTCCATCAGGCCATTCGGTAAAGGCAGTTCATGGACGACTTGACCATTGGCACGATACGCGCGACAAATGGGGACGACCTCGGGAACACAGTCGAGATGTGTCAGTGCCAGTCCGTCGGCACCACCACATGCAGCAAGAGCGTAGCGAAGCAGAACGAGATCGATCGGACCGCTCCGCAGCGGTCCTTGCCAGCCACCGTTCTGATTGTGCCGTTCCGTACGTGACCATTCTGAGGCGGGGTCGCAAGTTGGAAATGGGCCTAGACCGTGACGGACCATATATGTCCGCACGACACCCATCCGGTACACTTTTGACGACAAACCGTCGAGTAGCGACATTGCCCCACGAGGAGTGCAATCGCTCCACGTGGTGTGGGGGTGAAAACCAACACATTGATCCAGCAGGACTCCTTGAGCCCCCTCGAAGACGATCCTGCGAGCAGTGATTAACTCGTTTTGAACCGCATCGGGCGACAGAACACACAGTCGCTCGATCACGGGACGCCATAGTTCGACGATACGTTCAATACAATCCGAATCGGAGAGCAACTGATATTCGATATGCGATCTCTCGTCACAGCATTGTGGCAAGCGCCGAAACTCCAGCCGCTTTCGAAGTTGCTGTTCGCTCAGTTTCTTCGCCAAGAGCGATAGATCGGCAAAATCGCGAACAACAATCGTGTCGCACTCCTGATGGATCGAATCCATCACAGCCTCACCAACTCCGACCCCACAGGTGCCGTGCTGCAGGTCACCTCGCAACAATTCCCGTAATCGTCCAGATGCTTGTTGAAACGGCGATATCACGCGAGCGCGTTCATCAATCTGGATTCGATCGAGTGCTCCCGATAAACCCAGACTTTCCAGGTGCAGAGCTTCCATCCATAGCGCCCCGGGATGAAAAACGAACTCCGGGCCCAGCAGAGTGCGGACCCCTGGCACAAACGTTCCCGCTCCAAATTGTGAGAAGGTGTGATGCCGTCCATCGGGAGTCACTACATTGTGACCCGCCTGCCCACCACCGTGATGTCGGACGACGAGATCCGCCTTGAGATCACGGACCAGAAAATCGACAGTCGCTCCCTTCCCTGCATCGCCAAATCCAAGGTCAAAGACGATCCATGCTTCGTTCGTCATCGATCCAGACCGCTCTTGTCATCAGGAGGAGTTTGTTTTGTGGCCTTCAGGCGGGGCCTCGGCGACCCATCCCGCTCAATCGCTGCGGCGAAGTCTGTCAGGGCCTTCCCAACTCGCTTGGCCTGTGCTTGAGGAATTCCGGAACTGACAAATCGTTCGATCAACGCGGTGAGTGACGGGACTGATTCCTCCAGCAGCGAGACCAACCCCGCAGCAACCAGGCTGGTGTCATCGGGAGATGCCATCACAATCACTCGGTCCCCCAACAGATCTTGCCACGCCCGACCAACCTGATGCCCCCGTTCTGGATCAGGAATCAGATAGAATGGCTCATAACTCCGCTGCAGTTCTTCGATCATCTCGGCAATGGGAATATCATTATTCAGTTTGTCACCGATCAGCCGTTTCACCTGCGTCCGCGAGACACCCGGATTCGGTGGTTCATCTCCTGTGATGAAGAGATAACCGCGAGTCTGCCGTTGCTGAAAGCAGTCCAGAGATGTGTGTCGGGCTGCGAAATACATCGCCAGTTCGTAGTTCTCATTTCCCCCCGAACCTCCCCCTTCGAGGAAAAGGTACGTCAGCCACTGGTCCATCAATTTCGCCGAGGACTCGAACTGCCCAACCTGAAGCGGTGCCTGATCGCTTTCGGCATTGCCGATACCCATGAACATCACTTGCGGGTCCGTGATCCCCGCATCGAGCAGCGATCGCATGAATGTCGGCAGAGTTTCCTGAGCCAGCTTAGCGGGAATTTCGCCCATCGAACCACTGACATCCAAAGCGAAGATGATTGCCAGTGAATTGGGATGAGCCTCGCTGTCTCGACTTTCCCGAAACTTCGTCTCAAATGGATTCATCTGCTCGTGGCAACCGCGTTGCCCAAACATTTCAGCCGCATTTGCTCCCTGTCGTGAGGAGGTCAAAGCGAGATGTGCGTCATAGCTGTACTGTCCGAATCCCATGGCAAAGTTCCCGCTTTGGATTTCAACATGATTGCGGCACCCGCCGCCGTTGTGTTCTCAATGCGACTCGCGGCAAGAAGTCGCGTATACGCCAAACGCCAGCCAGTCATCACGAGCTTGGTGGATTATGTGGCCAGCCGGGCATCGGCAATGGACAATAGATCGGCGGACCAAAGACATCAAGCGACAACTCTGTCACTGCCTGTCGCACGCTCCACGCATCATCGTATTCCCCACGCGCCGCAGCAATCAGTAGATCAGCCACCCGCGCTGGCATCTTCCCAGCACTTGAAAAGGTACCCCCAACGACTCGCAAGGTACATCGAGCGGCCATCACGATATCCGCAGCACAACTTCCACTCGTTGTTGATGGGTACCAGTCCTTCCAGGCCCGACTGACTGCAACCAGCGTAGGCGCATCATTCGTCGTCTTTGCCATCGCGGTGCTCCAGCCAATCAGCATGGCCCCGTGATCACGGGGATGAATCAGCACGTGCGGCGGCAGAACAGCTCCATGCAACACGCCCGACTGATGTGACCAATGTAGAACTTCGAGAATCCGCTTGAAGATCCAAACTCCGATCCGCGGATCAATACCTTTCGGATGAACTTGCAAGACTTCTTCCAACGTATGCTGAAACCCGTTCCGCCACCGATAAATCGCGACGTGCCGTTCCTGCAAATTCAGCCGCACCGGGCCAATTCCGATAGGTTCGGGAATCAACTCTGCAAAATGGGGAGTTCCCGCCATTGGGCTATCATGCAAGCGCTCAAGAAACTGCCATTCGCGATCAAGGAGATCACGATCATTCGCACAGCGCAGAATCTTGATCACGACTTGCTCGCCCAGTCGCCGAACCCAGCGCCCGAAATAGACATCCGAGGAATCACCAGTCCCGAGCAACCCAAGAATCAGATACGTTCGACCATCAACGGCTAACCTCAGGCGTCCATCGTCGGGGATCGACGAAGGGACCGGATCGTTCTTTCCGCCCGGAACATTTTGTGAACCGCAGTGGCGACACACGATGACAATCCGACTCCACCGTGCTTCCAATGGAGCTCCGCATCCGTAGCAGAATTCAATTCGCATCGTGCATTCTCACAGTCTACGTTGGCTTGGCGGGCTTCCATTCGTCCTGCCGCAGATCATTGTTTCGATAAAGCTCGATCAACCGTTCAAGCATTTCGATGTCGCAACGGAACTGCTCGCCACGTTCTGTGTCAGCCATTCTGCGCGGACGCTCCCACTCCCGGATCACCGCGACACTCGGAACAATGTCGATCCCTTCCCGGACAGCGGCATCGACTGATTCGAAATGATGATGACGGGCAAGCAACGTCCGGTCCGATTCCAGCACCAGTGTGTATCCGTGATCGCCATAGGCTTCCGAGAACGCCCCATCGATCGTGATGGCTTTGCCACTCCGTTTCAGGGGAGATTCTCCGTCTTCAATCTTCACCGGAACATGGCCGTTCACGATCAATCCGTGATGGGGATCAACATCGAATTCCGCCAGGACTTTCTCACAGAACCACTGTTCGTGGATTAGAGCAAAGTACGGGTCCTTCGTTTCGTGATGCGGTGTCTTGTCAGCGATGAAATCTCGTTCCAGCGTTGTAATGCGGTCCTTTCCGAAGAGCGGTGATCGCGGGCCACTCCAGAGGTACCACAGGAAATCGAGGTGCTTTTGCTGGCGCTGTTCGACCGCCCAGGCCACAACACGTTCAATGGCATCGAACATTGGCTTGCCACTCAACCAGCCACCATCGATTGGCATCGGCAGGAATTCACCCTGACTGTTGCAGGGGACACAGCCGTGAAAAATCAGATGATCGTCGCGTCGCAAGTACATCGCACCGTTGCCAACAATGTACTTCAAGTGGTCATTGAGTTTCTGACTACTCAAAAACGAATGCTTCAGTCGTGAGAGGCACAATTCCTCTTGAGGTGTCAGTTCATAGGGATTTTCGGGATCGATCGTCGGCAGATAAGTATCTCGAAGCGAGTACGTCTGACCATCGACTGTAATCGTCCCCTGTTCGAAATTGATGTGATGCAGCAGTCGGCGATGATCGATTTCCCATTCCGGATTACGAGCAATCATCTGGCCTTCCAGCTTGAACTGCATGATCGCCGCAGCTTTTTGCATACGGGCGACAATCACTTCTGACCGCATGCCGCTCGACTTCGGCAGGAAGAACGTCGCAGGATCATCGACGTAAACGGTACGGGCGAGGTGTTCCAGTGGCGTCAACGGGATGCTGTAGCCTTCGTCGAGTTGACCCAATCGTCGATATCGCAACGAGACTCGCAGCACGTGGCAGATCAGGGCTTCGTGCCCCAGCCCTGCCCCGACCCATGCCATGTCATGATTTCCCCAGATGAACGATACGTTCGGTTGATCGCGCAGATAGTCGACCACGCGATCACCGCGCGGGCCCCGGTCCCAGCAATCGCCTCCGATAATCAATTCGTAGATTGCCAGGTTACGAATCAATCGCCCGGTGATATGGATCAGGTGCAGTGCCCTGCCCCGCCTCAGCAGTTCGTCGACAATCGCTTCGACAAACTCCCGGCCCCGCTCGTTGGAGGGCTCGTGCAGCATTTCGGCAAACAGATGAGTGTATTCCCGAGGAAAGACCTGCATGGCTCGTTTCAAGCTGTAACGTGACGCCAGGACGCGAACCAGTTCAAACTGATGCTTCAACGCTCGGCGGGCGAATGCCCGTAGTTCCTCGGTATCCGTCAAAGTCTGCTGCAACCGCTCGGTGACTTCGGCCGGATAGAAAATCAACGTCAGGAATTCCGAGAACTCCCGAGGCTCCATGCGATCCTTGAACAGACGTTCGACGAGCGGCCGCAACGTCCCCGACGCGTTATTGATGACATGCCGCAACTTCTTGTCTTCGCCATGAATGTCACTGATCACATGGACCGTTCCCTTGGGGAGTGTCAGCACTGCGGACAGGCGCGCGATTTCGGCAAGGGCTGAGTCGATATTGGGAAACTGCTGAGCGAGGGCACGCAGCAAAGTCAGTTCGTAACGGGTTGGCTTATCTTCGCGAAGACCTCGCAGTTGAAGTGGCTCGCGATCCGAATTCGTCATGTTTCATTTTCCGGGCAACAAAAAGTATCTGAAGTTCCAGGCGAACTCCCCGTTGGTCGGAATTCTATCCATTTTGGATCTGCTGCGGGAGGAATGCCCCCGGATCATGAGTCGCACGACAATCGCATCCCGGCAGGATTCAAGAAATGGTAGACGAAGTCTGGACTGATCACGTGGAAGATTGCAGCGACATTTGCGGATCAGTCTGGCTTGTAACCCTCTTCTTTCAACAAGTTGCTCGCCTTTCTGGAGGAAGAAAGAGATTTGGAACACTGATCGCCGCTGATTCACGCTGATCCCGAACTCGAGGATGCGAGTCTTTCTCTGTCTGATCAGTGGAAATCAGCGAAGATCAGTGTTCCTCATGTCGACATCAAACACGCGTGGAAATCGACCCCGGTTTCAACTCAATCGTCGCGTGACAGCGAGGACAATGTTCACGCGGGCCGGATAACAGGTTTGCGAACTTGGGTGAGGACGAACCGAGTTCAAGTCGATCGATCAGGATCTGCAGTTCTCCAAACACGAACTTCGCCCCACGAACGATTCTTGCGGCCAGCAGGGTTTGATCGGTCTTGTATTCCCAACGGTTACCGTCAATTTTCAGAATGCATTTGATTATTCCTACTTGACCCGATGCGGCACCTGAAGACCAAGGTTCTACCGTCACGTTGGGAATCGACGTGTACCGGCATCCATGAAATTCCACGCTGCCAGCCCGGAGCAGGATTGCATCTGCGTCCGATTTTCCAGAGAGATTCAGATCTGACCGGGCCAGGACGTGGACGTCATGCATCACGCTCCTGAAGTTTTTCGCTTTCACCTGCTTTTTGGCCGAACAGAATTCGACAGGGAGTCGTCCCGAGGATTCCATGGCCAGTACCGCAAAGAACTGAAACAGCGATTTCGGACGTAGAGACAATCTTGCGGCCAGAACTTTCAGCGTTGCAGATTTGCGAAACAGATCAGCCAGATCCGCGGCACTCAATCCCATTCGACGAGATTCCAGGACCAGATGCCAGACTGAAGAAATTAATTCATCACCATTGAATCGGGTCAGCGCCGCCCCCTGATGAGTCACCGCATCCAGCGGAAGCTCGCCTTCCAATGCCAATGTCAGGAGTTCTGTTAACACATCCTCACGTTGCCGGAGTCGATCTGGGATCGCAGGGCCGCTGGGCAATGGCATCAAAGGCACCCCGTCGACCAATCGCAGGTAACACAGTTCCGCCAGATGCTGGGCGGGAAGGATCCCACGCTTGACCAACGGCCGGACGGAATCAATAGCGCGAACCACGTTCGCATCGCGTCGCATGATCGAACCGCGACCGACACTCGCCTTGGCCAGACTGGCCAGAAACTCGGAATGTGCCCAACCAAACGGCTGCCCTTTGTCCTCCAGGAGCGCTGGTGCAACCATCTGCCACGCGACATCCACCGGCTCGATCGTTCGATGCCAAAAGAACACAGCGACACCGACCATTCCGATGACGCCCGCCAGAAAACAGTACAAGACAAACGCCTGAGTCGCCGTGTAGCCCTGCCAGGCCAGCAGCAGACAGACGATCGCGGCTCCGAAAAACGGCAGGCCGATTGTTCCCATGGCCCCCCAGCGAGTAAACGTCCAAGGGGGAGAGGCTCCCTCCCACGGGGCAATTTCCACGCTGCTCCAAAATCCCGGTAATCCGACACATCGAATGGAGACTGCTGGCGAACTCAAGTTCCCCACGTCATCGATCTTCACCAGATCAAGCGGAGCTGAGCCCGTTGGAATCGTTTCCCAGCAATTCGGGCATAACGTGTCAGTCGTTGTTTTGACCGAGTCCACCAGAATTCCGCGATAGTGCGCGGGGGCGATTCCGCGACGGAGCGCCTCGCGACTCAGACGTATCCGCCCAGATTGCGGCGAAGCGAGTTGTGCCATCCGATCAGCTCGTTCGAGGTACTCGGATTGCGGTTCTTCGGCATAGGCATCCAGCAGATCGATCGCGACCGACCACGGCTTTCGTACATTACGTCCCTCAAGAATCAATCCGTGCTCGGACATGAGATGATCGGACAGTTCTGGCGGAGGGAGACTGACGCTACAACGTGGGCAACGCATGCGAACTTGTGACAAAAGTTCGTCACACGCCGCCTCGATCATGGGAGAAGGTCCAACCCATTGTTCCAGCGTTCGCAATTGCTCAACCCCATTGAGTTTATCTGCCGCTCGAGATGCAAACGCTCGCAACGCCCGCTGACAGATCTCGGACTCCGTCGATATCCGCCGCAGCAGGTGAACCACCAGTTGCCGACAAACGGCATCGGGAATTTTGGGATTGCCCAACAGTGGTACCGCTTCGCGCAACAGATCCGCAGGTGGGTCACCGTCCAGGTTTCCGAGGATCGCCAGGCCTGTCATCTGACATGCCCAGTGGTCTTCACGAAGAAACAGCCGAGACATACTTGCGGCCAGTTCCAATGCACCCAGAGCCTGGCCGACACCCCCAGCAAGAGTGGACGCATTCTCACTCTGCAGCGAGTCCAGCAACTGACTCCGCAGACTGATATACAATTGATGCCAGCCACCACCACCCGACGGATCGACAAACAGGTCTTCCAGATTTCTCGCCGCAAACGTATCCGGTTCAGCCGATACCGTCCGGTTGAGAAGCAGCGAGATCAGAGCTTCTCGCGAATAATTGAAACCTTCCCATTCATAGACATGGTGCTCACTTCGCCGATGTCGTCCGAGTTCGCGAATCGGGAATGTCGATCCGCATTCTGGACAATCTGTCAAGCGGTCAAGTTCCAGCTCTCGCTCGCATGCCGCGCCAGCCAATGGGCCCGCACCAGACTCCAACAACCGGTAACAGGTCTCGATGCGTTCACTCACAATCGGCAGTGGTACCAGTTGATCAATCACTCGACGGAACATCGCGGCCGTCGTCTGATCGTCAGCCAATCGCCGCACAGCTTCGGCCAGCGTCGTCTCGCGCGCCAACAGTCGAATCCGACTGTCGTCATGTCCCAGAAGAGTTCGACAGGCGGATCGGGCAATGTCGTTTGACCGCAGGCACTGCGCCAAGACTTCGATCCACTGTCGCTGCTGAATTTCCGTAAGCCGATCCTGGCGCAGTTGGATCGACAGGATAACCTGCTGAGACAACGCCGAGGCGAATGCAGAGACGGCTCGTTCACCATGTCGTTGCTGCAGATGTCCTGCCAATGCCGAAAGCGATGTGGTATCAGATTGAGTCAGCACGCGTGACCAGAGCCGTGTCAGTGCCTGACCGAACGGAAGCAACTTTCCTTCAAACGGAACATACTTGTGCTCAGACTTCAGATGAGGATCGAGGTCACGAGCCCGCAGTTCCTGCTGGCATTCGGGACATGCGACAAATCGATGCTGTTGTTCAAGCAACTCGATCGCCGCTTCGATCACGGACGCTGTAATTCCAAACGCAGCAAACCCGCGCACCGCGCGGATCATGTTGTCGACTTCACCTTCGCTCAACCGCTGTGCCAGATTTGCGACACTGGTTGCATCGACAAACGGAGTTGCCCGCAAGAGTGCACCCGCAGCAAAAATCCGGACTTCATAGTCTTCGTCGGTCAGCTCGCGTGACTCAATCCGCTGTAAGGCTGCATGGCTGATCGCTTCAATCCCCAACCCACGTTCGAGCAAAGCGATCGCCCAGCAACGAACGGTCGGTGAGTTCGATTCCAGCAATTCCCCGGCCACGACCTCAATAGGGCTAAGCTCACACAGCAGCAGGACCTCTTCCGGTAGCGCGCCAGCACCGCTCCCCAGGGATTCCGCCAGCAGGCGGCGATAACCGGGAACTGTTGAATCGACATTGATCGCGATTGTCGGGCGTGAGACGGTCGTCGTCGTTCCGTGCGCCTCCATCGCAAAGATGCTGAAATACCATTCACGCCGCGAATCCACGTCGACGGTCACACCCGGATCAGGGGGCAATCGCGTTTGTACGTTTCGAGATCCCGAACCGCTCCAGACCTTTTCTCCTTCGACACGCGACTGAGGCCCCTTCCCAAACCGGCGCGAGATCTGGAACTCTATTCCCGTCGGCAAACCACTCGTTGAGAACAAAACTCGCGTTGTTCGATCACGCTCAACAACATTCAGGCAGGCGGGGACTGGAGACGGTGGAGGGTTTCCCCACCACGCTCTCAGATCCGAAACTGAGCCGGGTCGCAAAGCGGGATTTGCCTCCAGACATGACCAGAGACCATCCAGAAAGCTATCGGGCCAGTGCGTTTCGAACCGTGAGCCAGACACCCCCAATTCTCGCGTGAAATCTTTGACCTGAGCGGACGTCCAGCGAAACAACTCTCGTTTCAGTCGCTCACGATGCGACGCACCGAATCGAGTCCAACGCTGTTGTTGATCGGCGGCGAGCTTCGCGGGACTGTCGCCTGTCAACAAGAACCATGCGAGAGCCCCCCAGCCAAACAAGTCGCTGCTTCGCGTTGGAGCATGCGTTGGCTGCAGAAGCTCTGGAGCGACAAACCCCTGTGCATAACGCTCGGCTGGAAACAGTGCGCGCCAGGCAGTCGCGTGCTTTTCGTCAACAACCGTCTCGGTCCCGAGGAAATGGACTCGTGGCAACGGATCGACCCAGAAACCTGCCGGTGAAACAACGTTAACCAGAAACGATTCTTCATGCATAGTGGAGAAGAATTGCAGAGTCTGGCCCAGGACTCGGATTCCGGCAGCAATATCGGCAGTAGCAGACTGTCGCCAGCGTGCCAGATTCACTCCTTGAATCGTCTCCAGGATCAGGACCGGTTCCGTCGAGGGGATCTTGCCCGGTCGCGGAAACGCAAACTGGTCCTGATCGTTGCGGACTTCCAGGTAGTCGAGTGGTTCGGCGATCGAATTTGTACGACGGCATCCCAGAACCTTTTTTGCTTCAAACCACAAATGCTCACGACGTGCCTTGATGTAGTCGCGGTCATCGGTTCTGGGATAAGAAAGCGTACGGATCAGCACATCCAGACATTCGTCATCCGTCGCTTCACTCAAGCTCCCCTTGGAGAACTCGAAGTTTCGAAAGATCTTTTTCCCTCGATACAGACACGACCACGGCGTTTCGATCAGGACATCAGTGACGCGATAGAGCGCCCGATTACGCTGAACGACCTCAGGTTCATCAGCAGGAATCTCGGCAAAATCATGAGGTAGCCGTGCCCCGACTGGCAACTTCATGGTGCGTCAATCCGTTGCAGCAGCATCGTCATCTCGGCGACAAGTGCACCACCATCGGCAGGTCGTTCGACAGCTTTTTCTGCCAGACACCTGCGCACGAACGCATACGTCTCACGCCGGACTCGCTGTTCCAACGCGGTCCAGTCCCAGTTGCGAAACGAAACCGACTGTGCCCCTCCGACAGCGGCATTCGAACCAAGGAACTCAGCCGGACTTCGACCGGTCAGCATGTGGTAAAGCGTACTGCCAATGGCGTACGAGTCCGCCGTCGGCTTGAGCGTATCGCTCGACTGACATTCCGGTGGACAATAGCCAGGGGTGAACGCACCTTTGTTACCGACAACGCTTCCAACCATCAGCCGACATCCGCCCAGGTCGAGTAACGACACTGCGTCGCGTCCGCCGAGCATGATGTTATCGGGCTTCAGGTCCTGATAGATCAACCGCCACTCACGCGAGTCCCGTTGAACAGGCAAATGCAAAATGGCGAGGACATGACAGACCTGCTGCAGAATCTCCAGCGCCCGTTTTTCGGGCATTCCCGTGCCGATCACATCACTGAGTGGCCGGCCTTCCATCCGCTCCATGACCAGATACGGTTCCGTGGAAAGGATACTGGAATCCTGGAACTGCCAGGTCCCCCCATTGGCTTCAAACGGCTCACCGAGCCTGGGATTCCAGTCGAAGACATAATCGTTCGGGTTGGGAATTCCATTGCAGCCACGATTTTTCAACAGAACCATGATTCGGCGTTCGGTCTGCAACTGCTTGCGATGGTCCGTCAGCTTCTTGACAAAGCCTTCTTCGTCACGACTGTGAGCGTATTCGATAATGCCATCGTAGCGCAATGTCGTCTTGATCAGAACATCCGACTCCGTGCGAATATCACGCCCCTCCAGCAGCAAACCACATCCACCAGAAGCGAAGAACTTACGGACTTCATAACGTTCGGCCAATCGCTTCGCGATCGTAAAGGGCAGACCGGCGTTGTTCCCCTGGGGAACGGTGGCGCGAATGAATTCCCTGCCGCGATACAGGAATTCGCTCCAACCTGCGGTGCTTCGTGGGGATGTCGCGACCATCGGATGAAAACCCATCGGGTGTCTATTCGACATGAAACAATCGACGTGCAAATCACTGAGTTTGCCTCAGTGGTAATACTCGGCTTTGCACCACTTCACGATACATTGGACGTCGTCAAGATGCTGTACACAAACCCATTCAACTGCGAGTCATGCTCGGGAAGCTTCAGCCATTCGACTACTTCATCGTTTCAAACTTCATCCACACTGCGCCCCCCAGCACAATCGGTGTTCCGTCTGTCAGCGGATACTCTTTCCCTGGCGTTGCCAGTTCCTTGCCAACCTGAGTCCCCGTATTACCTGGCAATGGCCGCAGCAGATACGATTGAGTGCTCCGGGCCCGAAGCAGTTCCGCATGCCGACGCGACACCTTGCGAGCTGCCGATTCGTCGAGCAGTCCCGCCAGATCCAAGTCCGGAAAATCACCGCGGACCGCATCCTGCCGACCCATCAGTACGACATCCTTTGTGATCGGGAAATACTTCACAGGTTGACGCGGCTTCGTGTCCGAATAAACGACCAGGCAAACCGTTCCCACGGGAGGACGTACCGATCCGCTCGATACTGGTGCGGACGTGACAATCGGCTCGACGACCGGAACATCCAGGACCACCGCGGCAGGAACCGCCCCAGACGTCCGAGCACGCAACTCTGTCCCACACGGGCAGAAGTCATCTGTGAAGTCTGCACCAAACGTTTTCCCGCATGCAGGACACTCCCGTTCACCCGAAGCAGTCGCCACCGGTTCACGGACTGGTTCTACAACAATGGGCGAAACAACATCCGGTAGCTCAGGAACAAATGGCGCAGCGGTACTCGCCGGAATCGGACTGGCGGCCTCAACATGTGAACCGCAAATGTGACACGTTTTCTGTTCCGACTGAAGCTCAGCATCACAAACAGTACATTTCAGCATCAGATGTTCCTTCTCGGGAATAATCGTGGAGCTTGAATCAGCCTTGAAATCCGACGGAACGCGGAAACGCCCGGCCTGAATTATTGACGTTGTGATCAGCGTATTTCGGCGGATTTACCGATCAGAAATCATCGACTTCCTGAACAGCAATCGCCCCTTCCACCTTCGATGATGCGGCTAAAGACCGGTTCATCATCTCTTGCGTTATCACACCCTTGGTCGTGTAGTCATCACGCATCTGCCGATACAGGTTCAGATTGGCCTGATCCCCCTGCTCGTCGAACTTCTTAACGAGCGCATCCAGCAGTCGCGCAACGATATCCTTGTCTTTCTGTGTCGCCTGTCCGCGTTCGATCAGATCACGCTTATCCTGCAAGAACAGCAACTGGCGCTGCGTTTCCGCCTGAGTGATCACTCGTCGAACGTCGCCATTTCGCATCAGCGTTCGGCTTTCGTCGGCTGACGATTCCACTGCGATATTGGCTTCAACGCGACCTGCCGACACTCCCATGGCCGGGACGTCGTAACTCAAGGTCGCCTTGGCCAAGCGAAACCGGCCGCCATCACGAGCCGGAACTGTGCTGCGAAACAGCACTTCATAAACCTTGCCCCGCTCCATGTATTCCAGATGGATCGAGACCTTGTTGCCAGCGTCTGGCTGCAGATCTCCGACAAACAGGACTTCGGGCTTGGTGCGGTACAGTTCTCGCACAAAGATCTCGGGTGACAGCCACAAATCCAAAGTGACATTTGTTGCGAGGATATTCTTCTGTCCAGTGAAGAACTTCTGAAAAGAATCTTCCGCCTCGCGTTCATTTCGAATGTCGTCGAAGGCCCCTCCCAACGTCATCTTGCAGACCTCCATCAGGAAGTCGGCCCGCGAATCTCCTGTGCCAAAAGCAAAAATTGGCAGGTGATATTCTTCTGCGATCTGACGCGCTTCGTTAATCGCTTTGTCCGGCTCGTTGTCTTCACCGTCAGTCAACAGCACGATTCGCTGCGTCTCTGCAGATGCACCCGTTCGCGACAACGATTTCCGAACTTCCGAGAACGCGGTACCCAGCGCTGTTCCGCCACCCCCCACATCAACCAGTTGCCGCACAGCGTCATCCAACTCCCGGCCTCGTCCCAGGCCACGTGCCAACGGATGTGCCTGATCATCAAACGCGATCAGCGTCATCCGATCGGAAGGCCCCATCTGCTCAACCAGTCGCAAGACCACGTTGACCGCGACCATCCGTCGGCTGGGAACACTCGATTCGACTTCAGACATCGATCGACCTTCGATGGTAGACGATCCTAAAGCCCGAGCGTTCGGATCAGGCTCGATCAGCATATGCATCGAACCACTGACGTCGACGACGACAATCAAGTGAGCGGGAAGGCTGGCACCTTCCCCGGATTCCATGAGCGCCCCTATCCTCGCAACATTCGGCTTGATGGTGATGAGGCTGTAAACATCGGCCGAACGGCCGCTCAATACGGCCGGTTGATCTAGTTTGCATTCCAACAAGAATTCTTCAGCCACGGATTCGCCCTTTCAATTCGACGTTGCACGAGCGTTACGGAACCGTATCACAATACAGGCAATGTTATCGCCATATCCATTCGGCTCGAGTTGCGAGGGAAGACGCTGCCGACGATCCGCCGCTTCGACCAGTCTCTCTGCCAGAATCTGCGACGTCACATCCCCGGCCGATTGATTGATTTCAACCAGGTCCCGCGGTTCCAGGAACACCCGTTCTTCCACCAGCCCATCGGTACACAGCACGACGGTCTTCCCCGGCGCCAGCCTCCACCGACTGAGTTGCGGCCGACAGCGATCAGGGTCACAAACCAATCGCCGGTCGCTCTCACGACGACACGCTCCCAAACAGCCCCTGAGCGCCTTTCCGCCATTCCCCAGTTCCTGAACCTGCTCTGGAGGAACACCGGCAGCCAGCATTGCCGAGGCGACATCGCCATCCACCGTCAATTGTTCTGCGTAATCATCCAGGATCAGATACGCACGGCTATCTCCAACATTTGCCAGGTGCAATTCATCGCAATCCAGGATGCCAATCAGCGCCGTAGTACTCATCAGATCACTGTCACTGATCTGACTGGCCGGGATATTCAATGCGTGAGCCTGGCCGCTTTCGGAATCCGCAATGATTTTCACCGCAGCGTTGACGATCGCTTCACTCCCAACAAGACATGACCGTTCCAGAATTTCGGGCCAGTTCACAGCGGAATCGGGTGGCAGCGTTCGCAATTGCGAACGGATCGACTCCACGATCGCTTCTGTCCCCAGACCACTGGCCATGGCACCATCGCCCACTCGGGCAGTGGAGACTCCGTCGGCAACGATCAGGATTTGAATCGATCGCCCACAGACCATCTCCTGAACAACAAGGATTCGATCTTGATTGATCGAATTCAATGCGGATTTGGCGCGACCGGGAATTGTGAGTCCACCGATGTCGACACTTGGTTCAACGGGTTCGCTGGATGTGGAATTGCCGGGTAAATCACCTGCCGCTACGGGAAAGATTCGTTGCCAGAATGAGGGTGCGGGGGATGGCGACACAGGAAATGACGGAAGAGGGAGACCTTCGGTCGGGCGTTTCGGCGGGGTCAGGAGACCCGCGCCGAACGCGGTCGTGAGACCCGCGCCACTCAGGGCAACACACTCAAATTCTCCTGCGAATTCTGCGACGGTGGGAGGTCGCTGATTGACGTTTGGTGCGAGGCCCCGCCGCAAGACATCCCAGATTCCGACGGGAATGTCAGGACGGAAGAGCCGCAACGGGGGAATATCGAATCCAAAAGCCTCCAGGCCGCGACCTGCAAATCCTGATTCGATCCCTGCCAGGCGATAATAGAGTTCGACGGCCAGATGGTAAACATCCGTCCGTGGCCCGATCAATTCATCGCGAAATTGGCAGATTTCGGGGGGCGAATACTTCTGGGAAATGCGGGCTAATCGCTCTGGACACCGCCCCAAAGGAAATAATCTCCAGTCCAGATTGGTAATCCGTACTTGCTGATTGCGGATCTCGACAGCACGTGGGTCGAATTCGTACCAGACATATCCAGCGGCATGTAATTCCGACATTACGCCACTGAAGATTCGACTGGCAGCAACCGTCGCGACGAGCAATTCCTCGATCGATTTTCTGGCAGGCATCAGCGCGACATCTGGTTCAGAAGCATGACGCCACGTTTCGGCCTGAATCAGCGCTCCTCCCTCAATCTCCAAAATACATATTGGTGGCAGTCCCGAAAGCAATATCGACTGCCGTGCCAGAACATCCGCTTTCACCAATGGCCAAAGTTTGGGGTTAATTCCGCGTATGCGAACACGATCAGGACCCGCGTCTGCTTCGAATGAAGATGAAGGATCGTCAGACCATTGGACGCTGATTGCCGCCGTTCCCCATTCGACTGCCGCGCTTGGTGGAACTTTCGCTTCCGGAAACGGAGGCAATTCAAACTGGCAATGTTCACAAAAAAACGTGTCGAGAGACTGCTGATGACAATGCGGACACTGAACCGCCTTCGCGGGTAAATCGACCGTCGGCGGATGACACGTGGGAATGCCGTCACCTGCGGCACCAGAAGCGTCCGTCATCGTGAGGTCCGATAAACAGTGATGTGATCAATGAACAGAAATGAAATCAGGGCCTCGATGATAACTCGATAGAGCGAGGAAAACACGCACGAATTGAGGTTCGGATCATCGATAGCCTGCCGAACCCGTCGCAATGGCCAATCGAAGAATTGGGCTTTGGCAGCGAAAAACCTCGCTCGCCGAAACTACAATTAAAGCGACCCTAGGTTTGTGATCGACAAAAAAATACGCCTCGTCCGATTGGGCGAGGCGTATCTATCAAAACTCATCGATCAGGCGTGATCTGCCGCATTGATCAAGGCTTGCGAATCAGTCGAGCCAACGACTGGCCTGGACCATGATCGTAGCAGTCTTCGTCGTGCCACAATGGGACACCAGCGGCATAACGAGCAGCAAGCATCAGAACCTTTTCTTCGGTCCCAGGCTTGGCTGTCGTTGGTTCGCTCGGATCAATCCCCAAGGAATCGAAATCGATCTCCTCAAATTCACCGACATACTCCCCGCCGTACTCGGAATCCCCTTCCTCGACGGCAGCGTATTCCAGTTCCTCAGATTCGATCTCGTCTACGTCGTAGTCGAACGACATTCGCCCAATCTCCCGAAACTTGGTTCAAACTTGGTAACACAAAAAAGTTTATTCAAACCCCAGCTCAACAAACGTTTCCAGCAGGGGCATTCCGTCAAACAGAATCTTCCGAAACTCGCACCCAACAGCTCTTACTGATGCTCAATCAACAACCCGACCCCTCTGCACATACGCGTACACAATCCATGAAGGATCTTTGATCTGGAAAAGTCAGGCTTGGCAGGGAGAAATCGGCAGGTCATTTATCGTTCAAGAGCGATGGGTATTGTTCTATTGGCGAAGCTGAATGTCAACAAGATTCTTCGAGAAATCATCGGCACAAGCCCAGTCGATTCTCTTTCGTTTTCTCTTGCGATTCCTCAAACTTTGCCAGGAATACCAACTTCGTCACCGACATCACCCCACCCGCAGAATGATCGCAATCCTTGCAAGATCAATTGCCGTCAAACAACGATGTTTTCCCAACGAATCAGAACATTTCCCCTGCGAATCATGCCGATTCACGACATCGCACGTTTCGTAAGGTTTTCGAAACGGCTCAAAAGCACATCCGCAACAACTGCCGCAACACGCAGTCCAACGCCCAAAATAAATGTCGAATCACTTCGCACTTTGATCTGTTGGATCGAATGAAAAAACGGGCCGCAGAGATTCCACCTTCAGCTCGTTTTTTTGTGTGTTTCCAGATCGTCTTTGAACTTGGAGACACCTGCCAAGGATCTCAGAACTGCTGCAAGAATCGCAGTTCGTTTTCGTAGAAGTGACGTATGTCGTCAATTCCATGCCGCATCATGCAGAAACGGGCGATCCCTAGTCCGAACGCGAAGCCACTCATAGTTTCGGGATCGTAGCCGCAGGCTGACAACACGTTGGGATCAACCATCCCCGCGCCACCGAGTTCCAGCCAACTGTTCCCACGCCGAACGTCAAATTCAACGCTCGGCTCAGTAAATGGAAAGAATGACGGTCGGAAGCGAACAGGGACGCTCTCACCCAGATACGCCGCGGCGAAGAGTTGCAAAACAGTCTTCAGGGATGCCATCGTGACATCAGGGCCAACCATTAAGCCTTCCATCTGATGAAACATCATGTGATGTGTCGCATCGATCTGATCGGGGCGATAAACGCGTCCCACAGACACGATTCGCACCGGCGGCTTGCGCCGCTCCATAGTCCGGATCTGCACGGTCGACGTCTGGCTCCGCAGTAACCGGGCTTCTTGATTCACCGTCGATGCGACGGACAAATAGAAATTATCCAGAGGATTTCGAGCCGGGTGGTCTTCAGGAATATTCAGCGCTACGAAGTTATGCCATTCGTCTTCGACTTCGGGACCTTCCTCCGATTCAAAGCCCAGTCGGGCCATGATATCTTTGAACTCTTCAATCGTCTGAGTCAACGGATGAAGCTTGCCGAGCGTCAACGCAGTTCCTGGCAGCGTGACATCCAGTTCGGAACCAGCAGCCTTCTTCGGTGCCTTCAGCGTCAGTTGCTTCTGCTCCCAGGCGGCCGTGACACGATCCTTAATTTCGTTGAATCGCTTTCCGACAATCGGCTTCTGATCAACCGTAACGGTCCCCAGAACTGACTGAAGATCCTTCAAACGGCCTTGTTTCTTGCCCAGAAACTCAATCCTCGCCTGCTCCAGCATTTCTGCTGATGTGGCGGCCCCGATCGCCACCAGAGCATCCTGTTCGTACTGCGTGAATGACTGCTCGTAGTCCATGATCGTCTCGACTCTTCAGACTGCGTTTCCAAAAACAGGCGTAGCACATCTAACAAAAAAACACCGCATCGGCAGGCCGAAGCGGTGTCAGTATTTCATAGCGATGTGAAAACAACGATCACGTCGCGGCTTTGGCGACAGCCGACAGGGCGTCACGCACCAACCGGGCCACTTCATCAAACACTTGTGGTTCGTGAATCGCCAGTTCGCTCAACGTCTTACGATTCAGCTTCAGATTCGCCAGATTCAGGCCATGAATGAATCGCGAATAGGAAAGACCACGCATTTCAGCGGCAGCCTTGATTCGGATGATCCACAGACCTCGAAAATCTCGCTTACGCGTGCGACGATCGCGGTAGGCGAAACATCGATTACGAACGATCGTTTCTTTGACCGTTCGCAACAGGTTCTTCCGGCCGCCGTAGCTTCCCTTGGCTTCACGGAATAATCGCTTGTGGGCTCGACGGCGAGCGACGCTGTAACTGATTCTCATGGTTCTTCAAGCTCAACTTATGCTGCACTGGACTCGATGCTGACGGAAAGCCAACGTCAATCGGAAACAATCCCTAGTTTCGGGGCCGCAACGCTTCGCGGATCATCAGGGCGTCGGCCCCGATCAAAACCGTGTCATTCCGGTTGTCTCGCTTGCGATTGCCTGACTTATGGCTCAGAAGGTGCCCACGGAACGCACTACGGCACTTGGCTTTACCGCTGGCCGTGACTTTGAACCGCTTCTGAATTCCTTTGTGCGTCTTCTGCTTCGGCATGGTTCAAGTCCTGACAAAACAATCCCCAAGAGGGGAGAATTTCACTGAATAAACACCATCAACCCAACAAACAGCCGGTTCACAGACCTCTGGTTGTCGCTCGATATCGGGGCGGAGAGTATAAACGACGATTGCCGTCGCTGCCAGTCACACGCCGCGAAAACTGCATTCTTCCGGTCCAACCCCGAAAAATCAGGATTTTGGAGCCAAAACGGCAGTCATATTTCGACCACCTTCCATCGAAGGAGTCTTTTCGACCTTCGAAACATCCTGCAGGGTCTCGATAATCCCCGCCAGAATCTCTCGTCCTCGCTCATGGTGCGCGTTTTCACGCCCCTTGAACTGGACATTAAACTTGACTTTGTCTTTGTGCGTCAGGAATTCCCGTGCCTGCTTGACCTTGAACTCGATGTCATGGTCACCCGTTTTGGGACGCAGGCGAATTTCTTTGAGCTGCACCTGATGCTGCTTCGCCGATTGTGCCGCCTTACGCTTCTGTTCGTACTTGAACTTCCCGTAGTCCATGATTCGGCAGACCGGCGGGCGCTCGTTGGGAGCCACTTCCACCAAGTCCAGCCCCGCCTCATTGGCCAACCGCTGGGCCTCAGAGGTTGGGATCACTCCCAGCATCTTTCCTTCCTGGTCGACGACTCGGATGGGCGAGAGTCGGATTTGATCGTTAATTCGATGCGTTGTTTCGATTGCTGGCAACTCCCGGAAATTCAGGTATCAGACGGCCCCAGTCCCCAGACACGGTGCGCATGTAGTTGAAATGGTTATCGGCCATGACGCTAGACTCGGACGAATAGTATTAGCCCGGAACCGGCGTTCTGTCAACGACTTGGCGTTTTCTGAACACGATTCCTGGCTTCCAGCCCCGAAAGTTTTCCGCAGATCCTCTGTTTTTGGAGAAAATGCAGCAGATTTGAACGGACCAATGGGACTTCCACAATCTAGCGAGCGACCGGCAATTTCTGCTGATTTTGGAAACCGACGAGCCCCGCTGAACTCAATTACGGCATCGCATCTCTTTCCCCAATCGCGCAACCCGGGCAATCGGCTTTTTCAATGTAGGGTGGGACCAGTTCGCTTCGAGCGCCGGCCCACCATCAGGAAACGTCGAGAATTGATGGTGGGCCGGCGCGGCGAAACGCCACTGGTCTCCACCCTACATCCTGCCCAGCTTCAAAAAGGCATAGGCCCTGAGCGCCCCCCCACTTTCACGGTGTCACACGTAATGCCTTGCGACCGAGATGCGTTCCCACAATCGCATTCCCCAGCCGACGCCCATCAAGATTCAATGCAACCGAATCGCTCGAAGCGACATCAGTCATAACGATGTCGCCGACCTGCAACGCAGCCAGGTCCGCAGCAGTTAACTTCAACGTCGCTAGACTCGCCGAAACCCTCACCGAAATCTGCTGAATTCCTGTTGGAATCGACTCCAGTCCTGCTGTCCGATTCCCCACATGCGAGCTTTCAACCACACTGGCCGCAGCCCCGGAAAGCCCCAGTTGAATCGGTATCCCCACATGAACCAGCCCGCCAGAGCCGACTCCAGCGACCTCGAAGGTGAACCATGCAAAAGGAAAAGCACTGACTGAGCCACGAACCGCATCCGAGCTTTGCAGGACCTCGCCTACCCTGAGTGAATCACCGAGCATGAGTGACAACTCGCTGACCATGGCTTCATTCAGTCGATCAAGCAACCGCATTTCGATCTTCGTCAATTTGCAGTTGTCAGGGAGAGCAGTATCCGCCCCACCCAGCATCCTGCCGATCAACTGCCGCGCAAGTTCAGAACTCCAGACAAGCAGCGACTCCACAACAGAACCTGTATGCGAGATCTTGCAGTGGATTGCAGAAGCCTTATTTGCCGCAAAGAACTCTGTCGCAGTTGACTGACACGCCCCCAACGGACGGATACTGAAATCGGCCTGCAAGAGAGACCTCAATCGCGTTTGCCAGCGATCACAGATCCCTTCGTGTAACGCCTGAACCACCTGCAGAGCCGCCCCGCACAATGGCTCGGACTGCCGGAAATCATGGCGCTGCCACTGAGTCATATCCGGCTCACGCACGGGTACCGGACGCGCCTCCGGTCGCGATGGTTCGATGGCAGAAAGAATTGCCTCAACTTCGGCCTGACTGAGAATCTCGCCCATCCCTGGCCCCCTTTCCCAACAAGTCACTTCCGCGTGTTGGACGCGCATCGCGTGTTCGGCGAAACTGCCGACCGCAAGGTCTCCACTTCCTCTTTTCTCGACGGTGCCGCACAAGAATTTCAACCGCGAATCTGACCGTCACCACGGGCAATCCATTTGTAACTCGTCAAAGATTCTAATCCACATGGCCCTCGAGCATGAATCTTATCGGTGCTGATGCCAATTTCTGCACCCAGGCCAAATTCGAATCCGTCATTAAAGCGAGTACTTGCATTGACCATCACCGCAGACGAATCGACTTCGGCAACAAACCGCTCTGCGGCGGCCTGATCGCTGGTCACAATGGAATCTGTGTGATGCGAGCCGTACCGGTCAATCCGCTCAATCGCCTCATCCAGACTGTCCACAACACATGCCGAAAGCTTCAGATCGAGGTACTCGGTCCGGTAGTCGTCTTCAGTCGCAGCCAATGCCCAGGGAATCCAACGCCGCGTTCGTTCACAGCCGCGAACTTCGACCCCCTGCTCTTTCAACATCCGCTCAGCTTTAGGCAAGAACGAGTCCGCGATCGCGGAATGCACCAGCAAAGATTCGGCGGCGTTGCAAACCCCCGTCCGCTGACATTTGCTGTTTTGAAGGATCCGCAACGCCATTTCCTGATCAGCCGCTTGATCGACATAGACATGGCAGATCCCGTCAAAGTGCTTAATGACGGGCATGCGAGCTTCGCGAGTGACTCGTTCAATCAACGACTTTCCGCCACGCGGAATTGTCACATCAATCTTTCCGTCAAGCTTCAGCAACTCGCCAACGATCTCGCGTTCCGTCGACTCCACGAGTTGAACGGAGTGTTCGGGCAGACCAGCCTGCACCAACGAATCTCGCAGCACGCGATGCAGTGCCAAATTGCTGTGTAAAGCCTCTTTACCACCGCGCAGGATCACAGCGTTTCCACTCATCACACACAAGGCCGCAGCGTCCATCGTGACGTTGGGTCGTGATTCGTAGATAAAGAAAACGACCCCCAGTGGAACGCGAACACGGCTGACCTTTAACCCGTTCGGTCGCACGGTGGAATCAATCACCTGCCCGATCGGGTCCGTCAGTGCCGCAACCTCGCGCAACCCGTCGGCAATCTTTGTGATGCCGGAAGGAGTGAGCTTCAGTCGATCGATTTCGGCAGCAGTCAGACCATAGCCGGGGGCATTTGCCAGATCCCGTTCGTTCTCAACGAGAACTTCGCGTGATCGCCCCACCAGTGCATCGGCGGCTTGATGCAACCACTGAATCTTCTGAGCAGTCGTCACAGTCGACAACTTGCGTGACGATGCACGAGCCTGTACTGCGAGTTGAAGAGCGTAGTCTGACCAGGATGACATCGGGCCGGTTCCGCAATAAGCCTATTCACCGTCAATCGAAGTGATCTCGTACCGCAGTTTTCCACGCGGAACCGTGACTTCGATCTTGTCCCCGATTTTCTTGTTCATCATTCCGGTGGCGAGCGGGCTGGTCGTCAGAATCTTCATGACGTCGCCCGTATAGTCTTCTTCACCCGGCCCAACGAATTCGTAGTGTTCGATGGAACCATCACTGAGATCCTTCACCGTGACCCGAGAACCGAACGTAACGACCCCCTTCGGCAGAGTCGACTTGTCGACAATGTAACAGTTCGACAGACGCGTCTTGAGCTGATTGATCTTGGCCTGCGTCATCCCCTGCGCTTCACGCTGTGCGTGGTATTCGGCATTTTCGCGCAGATCCCCCTCGGCGCGTGCGTCGGCGATTGCCTGCGAGATTTTTGGCATCTCAACATCTTCCAACAGGCGAATCTCTTCGCGAAGCTTGTCATAACCTTCGCGGGAAATCGGCTGGCGTTCCATGGCGAACTCCTCATCGACCGAAGCGTTCTCGCTACGGTGTTTTTTGATCAGGCAAAAAGCAAACACGGGCGATACGGTCGATCGCCCGTGCTCTCAAGTTGTCATCGAAAAGTATACAGAACTGCGGCCAGAAAGCTATCCGACCTGTGTCCAGCTCCCCGACTTGCCACTCTTCAGCACCGCATCACAGATCTTCTGTGTTTCGAGTGCATCACGGAATGTCGGGCCGATCGGCGTCCCCTTGGCGACACCTTCCAGGAAATCGGCGACGTGATGCACAAAGCTATGCTCATAACCGATTTGCAACCCAGGCACCCACCAGTGACTCATGTACGGATGATCGCTGTCGGTGACGTGAATCGAGCGCCAGCCACGCAGCGCCCCTTCATCCCGATGGTCGAACCACTGCAGACGATGCAAATCGTGCAGATCCCACTTGATCGAGGCATGTTCGCCGTTGATTTCGAAGGTGTACAACGCCTTGTGCCCGCGAGCGTAGCGGGTCGATTCGAACAGCCCGAGCGATCCATTGTCGAACCGGCACAGGAAAGCACAGGCATCGTCGATCCCGACCTTCTCGACCTTGCCCGTCAGCGTATGCGTGCGTTCCTTGATGAAGGTTTCGGTCATGGCGGTCACGTTTTGAACCCCGCCGTTCAACCAAATCGCAGTGTCGATACAGTGAGCCAGCAGGTCGCCCGTCACGCCACTACCTGCGGCAGCAGCATCCAGACGCCACAGAGCAGTCCCCCCTTGAGGCAGATCTGCCGAAATCGTCCAGTCCTGCAGAAAGTTAGCCCGGTAATGGAAGATACGACCGAGGCGACCTTCGTCGATCAATTGCTTGGCGAACGTGACTGCTGGGACCTTGCGGTAGTTGTACCAGACCGTGTTGACCACGCCGGCCTTTTCGACCGCCTGGCACATCGCCTCACCTTCTTCGGCGTTCATCGACAACGGCTTTTCGCACAGGATCATCTTCCCGTTAGCGGCAGCGGCAATTGCGATATCGTGATGCAGATTGTTCGGGGTGCAGATGTCGATCGCATCGATGTCTTTGCGCTCGACGAGTTTCCGCCAGTCGGTTTCAACGGATTCGTAGCCCCAGTTGTCTGCGAACTCCTTCACCTTGGCAGCGTCACGCGCACAAACCGCCTTCAAGACGGGCTGATATTCCGACTTGAAGAAGTTCGTCACCTTGCGGTAGGCGTTGGAGTGGGTCCGGCCCATAAAGCCGTAACCAACCATACCAATGTTCAATGGCTTGCTCATTGAAAAAACCTCTCTGTGCCAGATCGTGAATAGGCCATATTCGGCCTGAAAAGACAAACACCGACAGCGGCTTTCCTCGAAATACAGCCACTCATCTGCGAACCGTCGACCGAGCCTCAGCTCCAGCCGTGAGCGTCTCGCACCTTGATCATTGCCCCCAGAATCGTGTTCCAGGTCTTCGGGTTTTCCAGCGTGGCGTTGGCAAACATGCACCCGTCCCAGCAGATATGGCGGATCCCACGATCAGCAGCACCCTTCAACCAGTAGCCAGCAGTGGCGGTAATGTCGAGCTTGCCATTCGGATCATCGGCCGGGCAGTGCCGACCCGTCTTGTCGTGATCCCCGGAACCATGCACGGTGCCATCGTTTTGAGCGACGTGGAAATCGATTGTCCACGGGCGAAGCGCATCTGTCATCTTGGTGTACGCGGCATCAAATTCGGCCTGTGTATACCCGGCATGCAGCAGAGCGTGTTCAGGAGCGTTGTATCCCATCAGGTAGAGGTAGGTATGAGCCTGATCCGCCTGGAAGCCGACTGTTCCCGGCATGTCAACCTGTTCCAGGAGGTCAACCATGTTCTTCCAGGAATGCATCCCGGCCCAGCAGATTTCTCCTTCAGCCGCCAGGCGTTCCCCGTTGGCAGCCGCCACGACCGCAGCTTCACGAAATGTCGCAGCGATGCGACGCGTGTTTGCGACAGGATCACTCAGCCAGTGGCTGGGGCCATCAGCAGCATCAATCCGGATAACGCCATATTTGCGAACGCCATGGGCATTCAGAATCTTGGCGATTCGACAGGCTTTCTTGACCGCCAACACGAACTTGGCCCGCTGTTCAGGGCCACCCATTGAGCTATCACCGACCGTCCCCGGCCAGACCGGAGCGACCAGAGAACCGACATTCAATCCCTTCGCGGCGATTTTATCCGCAACACGTTTTACGTCATCGTCGCTCAGATCAATGTTGATGTGCGGGTCAAACAGAAACAGGTCCACACCGTCAAACTTCTGACCGTTGACTTCAGCCTGAGTCGTCAGTTCCAGCATTCGATCCAGCGAAATGAATGGCTCAGCCCCTGGCGATCCTTTACCAACCAGGCCGGGCCACATCGCATTATGAATTTTTGGAAATACGTTCGACATGAATCAAGATCCCCACCGTAGAACACATCAGCCGTAGAACACATCAGCGAGCCAGAAACACCTTTTCCGTGCCTGAACAGGTGGAAACCTGTCTTCGGCACGAATCGACCTTACTTCTTTTTCTTCTTACCTGTCGCAGCGGCAGCCGCTGCATACTTCTTGTAGTCACCTACGCTTGGATAAACCGCGTCCGGGAACGCGTCAGGACCGAAGTACCGCAGACCGACCAGCGGTTCCGTCCCGGTATTTTCGATTTCCACGCCATTCGCAGCAGCACTCTGGCTGATAAAAACTTCGTCTTCGGTCATGTCGCCAAACTTGATCATGACTGGCGACCGCAACGCCAGATTGCCCATCCGGCCGCTTCCCTGAGTCGTGATCCAGCCCGAGGCGGCCCCATCCTTGATGGTGCACTTCGCACCGGGCAGAACCGTCAGTTCCTTGGCTGAGAAGAGCTGCTTGCCGTCGACGCGACCATAGACAACCCAACGATCCTGGTACCGGCCGGTCGCCAGAGTTTCGCCGATATTGATCGGTTCCAGATAGTTATTGTCCTTGAAGTTCGGATCGACGTTCTTTTCCCAGTCGAGCGCATCCACGAGGTATTCGATGTCGTCGTGCTTATTCTTGGGGAAGTCCTTGGTCAACAGAGCCCGCGGCACTGCGCGACCTTCGACCATCGATTGATACATCCCGAACACATCAGAACCCCACTGAGGTTCATACGTGACCAGACTTCCAGGTGCATGCAGAACGCAAGGTGGAATCAACCAGCCGGTCCCCGGCTTCAATCGGTAGGCCTTGGAGAGATCCAGAATCCCATTATCGCCATCGTTCCACCGAGCCAGCGCATCGATGACGTTCTGCTTGGTTGTCCCAGGCTCAAGACCCATGAACGTGTACGGGAAATTGTTTCCGATCTGATTCATCTGAGGCGGGAAGTAGTACGATTCCGGTTTCCCTTCCTGCCCGACAAGCTTCGCCTGCTTGTCGTTCTGGTGCATGTGATGAGGGATTGGCCCCATGTTGTCGAAGAACTTGGAATAGACAGGCCATCGCTTGTACTTCTTCCAGATCGCGGCACCAACAATATCGGCACCCGCCTCTTCGACAGCATCCCGCAGCGTGAACCGCTCGCCCTTGAAAACAACGTAGCTCAGACCTTCGTCTTCGGCACGATTGTCATTCATCGCGATCGTGGTCGAACCAAACCAACGCTCATCAATCCCACCGCGATGGGTTCCGAGAGCATAGTAGTCCGTCGGACGCAGCTTCAGACGCTTTCCGGGTTGGAGAAACGAACGCGGAACCCAAGTTGGGGCAAGCCGAAGGAGTCCATTCCCTTCTTTCAATGCTGCCCCAATCAATTTTCCGACGTTCATCGCCATAATAATATCAGGTCGCTCCTAGAATCTTTCGAAATCTGGCGTTAGCCAGTGGGATCGAGTGTCGCAAGAATTGTCAATTGTGGGCATTTTGCTTTGAGATGGTCGCACCACGGGGTGGGGAAGTCTAAAATTATCAGTTCTCGACTGCAAGTGTGCACGGCCTGACGAAATTCGACAGGTAACCGAACCGGCCAGCCGCACGAAGTGTCAATGCGTATCATCAGACCAGAACTGCTCTTACACACCGGCAACATGCACTGACATAAGCTTCCATCTTTCTACGCCACCCAACTCCCTCCAACCTTGTTTGCCCAGCCTGTACCCGCAAGAATGACATTGTAGTGCAATTACCGGTCAATTCCTGAAAGACGAATCGACTTCCATGGTTACAGTCGGCATTCTGGGAGCGACGGGCTACACCGCCCTCGAACTCCTTAAGATCCTTGTGAATCACCCTCAGGCAAAGGTCACAGCAGTGACCTCGCGACAGGAAGGTTCGCCATCAATCTCGTCGGTCCACCCGAGCCTCACAGGGCGACTGGACTTGCGCTGCGAAGACCTGAAGCCAGCTCAGGTTGCCCAGCGAGCTCAATACGTCTTCTGCGCACTGCCCCACGCCGCCAGCATGGCTGTCGTACCGGAATACCTGGCTGCTGGCTGCAAGGTGATTGACTTGAGTGCCGATTATCGGCTCACCGACCCCGCAGTTTACGCACAATGGTACGGCCATGTTCACACCGACCCCACCCGGCTCGGCTCCACCCCCTACGGCCTGCCGGAACTGTTTGCCGACCGGATCAAGACGGCCGAACTGGTTGCCAACCCCGGTTGCTACACCAGCGCCTCCATTTTAGGTCTGGCCCCCGCCCTGGCGGGTGGCTTCATCGAACCGACGGGCATCATCATCGATGCCAAAAGTGGCGTCAGTGGAGCAGGCCGTACCCCCAAGCAAAACATTCTCTATGCCGAATGCAATGAAAGCTTTTCGGCTTACGGCGTGGGAACTCACCGCCACATGCCCGAGATTGAGCAGGTACTGACGCAATCCTCGGGGCAACAAGTCGAGGTTCTTTTCCAGCCACATCTGGTCCCGATGGACCGAGGAATTCTTGCGACGATCTACGCCAACCCGAAGAAGCCCGCCACGCAGGAGGAACTACTCGCGGAATATCGAACCTACTACGCGGGAAAACCATTTATTCGCGTCGTCGACCATCTTCCTGCAACTAAAGACAGTTCCTACACGAACTTCTGTGATATCACCGTGCGGGTCGTGAAAGGAAGAGTCCTGATCATCTCGTGCCTCGACAATCTGATCAAAGGTGCTTCGGGCGTCGCCATCCAGAACCTGAATATCATGGCTGGGCTCCCTGAAACCATGGGTCTACTGCCTTGTGGACGGTAGGTTTTGAGGACGATTTCAATGCTTTGCGTGAATGAAGCCTGTTTGAAAATGGGCGTAAAGAGTGGCTGACGTGCCAACCGGTATCGGCTATCTTCACGCGGAGCGATGAAGGCTACTTTAAGAACCGGATGCTAGCGAGTTCCGGCTGATGTCCAATTCCAATCCTCGCGCAACCTTGTTGCAGCAACTCAATCAACATCAACAATACAAAAAGCACGATTCACCATGACCGACCTTTTGCCGCTTCCACAGGGCTTTTCTGCAGCAGGCATCTATTGCGGCGTCAAAAACGACCCGCAAAAACTTGATCTGGCCTTGTATGTCTCTGACCGCCCCTGTGCCGCAGCCGGAGTCTTTACGACGAATCTGGTCTGCGGAGCTCCGGTCAAGGTTTCTCGCGACAGATTGCCTCGAAGGACCGCTCGCGCTGTGGTCGTGAATTCCGGAAACTCCAACGCAGCAACGGGAGATCGAGGGATCACCGATGCGAAATCGATGACCGCACTCGTCGCGGCCCAGATCGGAGCCCCTGCGGATGACGTTCTCGTCTGCTCCACAGGGGTCATCGGACGGTTCCTGCCGATGGAAAAACTTCAGGCCGGGATTCCCGTTGCCGCCGGAAAACTGGCAGCAACACCCGAGGCGTTTCACAGCGCCGCTCGCGCCATGATGACAACAGACACCTTTCCGAAACTGGCGACGACAACCGTCCGCCTCGGCGAAAAGACCGTCCGAATCAGCGGTGCCTGCAAAGGAGCGGCCATGATTGCCCCGAACATGGCAACCATGCTATGCGTGATCATGACTGATGCTGTTCTTACTCCCGATTCAGCAGCGAACCACATCCGGCTCGCCGTCACCGATTCATTCAATTGCATCAGTGTTGATGGCCACGAAAGCACGAGTGATTCGGTGATTCTCCTGGCCAACGGAGCCAGCGGAGTCGCCCCTACGACCGACGCCGATAATGCCGCCTTCCAGGCCGGACTCGACGAGGTCGCGATGAAACTGGCAACGGACATCATCCGCGACGCGGAAGGTGCCCACCATTTCGTTGAGATCAACGTCACCGGCTGCCGCTCCAGAGACGAAGCCTTCCGGATCGCAAAAACCATCGCTGACAGCCCACTGGTCAAAACAGCGATTTGCGGAGCCGACCCCAACTGGGGCCGCATCGTCTCTGCCGCCGGCTACTCGGGAGTCCCCCTGAAAGAGGAGGATATGTCGTTGGTAGTCAATGACTTCCAACTCTACAAAGACGGTGCCCCGGTCGACTTTGACGCCAAACAAGTCTCTTCCAGCCTGCGAGACAACCGCAACGTCACGATCAACCTGACCCTGAAGCACGGCACCGCTGCGGTTCGATTCTGGACGTGCGACCTGACAAAGGAATACGTCGAGCTGAATGCCGATTACACGACATAGTCACGTGGCACGCTCGACACAGGTCTTCCTGATGTCGCCGAAACGCCCGACCGAACGTCTCCAGTTTTTCAATGACGCTTCCGGTAAAAAACAAACCCCGCCAGTACCTGCCTGGCGGGGTTTGATATTTTGCAGAGCGACGAATCAATCATTCATCGTCGTCATCATCATCAGCAGCTTCTTCTTCTTCCTCGTCATCGTCTTCGGCGCGAACCTTCTTCTTTGGCTTGACCGGTTCGTCGTCCAGATCGATCGCAACGGGCTTGGCAATGACGACACCACCTTCGCCAAGGATCTCCTTGACGGGCTGGATGAAGTACATCTTTTTCGATTTCAGCTTGAGCTGTTCGATCTTTTCGTTCGCGGCGTCGAGCTGATCGTAAGGAAATCGCCCCTCTTCCTTCATGCTGCCACTGTAAACGACCCAGACGAGTCGCTTACGGGCCTGTACCTTTTCTTTGGTACGCTTGGCGCGAGGAGCTGCCACCTTAGGCGTCTTTTTCGCCTTCTTTTCTTCGCCCTTGTCGCCAGCAGCTTCCGCTGCTTCGACTTGTTTCCGCATATCCAATCGACTGGGTGATTTACGAGCCATCGCCGTTCCTGAGTCCCTTGTGGTCCCGAGCAGCCATTACAGAACCGGCACGGGCGCAAAATGCGCCGCGGTTTCCGGGCTGGGTAGTATATCGTCTGCCCGCAACGATGAACAGCGCCGGGACTGCAATCGGTTTTTTGAGTGAAAAGTTCGCCCGGACCTGGTCGACGCCGGGTTCGGCGAGCGACGCCGAAAGCCGTTCGGCGCGGGTCTCCCGACCCCGCCGAAACGCCCGACCGCAGGTCTCCAATACCTCGCTCCACCGTATCCCCCAACGATCCGTCCACTACCGCCAGGCAAGAATTAGCCACAACAATATACGCCTCCATGCATTACGAACATAAAACAAGACCGGCGTGTGAACACCGAAGAAGAGGAGAACTGCGGTCGGGCGTTTCGGCGGGGTCTGGAGACCCGCGCCGAACATGGGCTGAACATGCTGCACGCTCTGATCGTGCTGGACTCGCGGAACGGGATTACCGATTCAATCGTCGTCGTCCGTAGAAACCAAATTTCCGAAACAACCAGAAAAGTTTGTGTATTCGGACATCTTCGGCCGATGAATGGATGGAACGGGGAATCAGCGCGCCGCACTCGCGGAGCACCAGGTTCCAAAAGCGGCAATTGTGGCCGGACCATGTGGTCCACCAAACGCCTGATTCATCCCCCGGAAGTCGGTGAATTCATTCGATGCCATTCTCGAACGGATTTGTCGCCGGGTGGACTCGTTCCAGCGGATTCGAAGTCGGTCAGCGAGGAATTGAAGGAGAACATTCCATGCGTAAGTACGGGAAATGGGTGTTGACACTGGGGTTGCTGGCTGCAACTCCGGGACTGACACTCGCCGCTGGAGCCAAGTCCAAGTCGGACGATAAGCCCGCGGCTGAAAGTAAGGGGACGAGCAAAGAGGAAAACCAAAAGCTCGCCAACGAGGTCGCCAAGGCGATGCGCAACAAGCGTATCCAGGGCGATATCTCGATCGAAGTCAAAAACGGTGTGGCAATTCTTTCCGGAAGCGTGGCTGACCCCAAAATCAAGGATAAGGCGACCGAAGCCGTTTCCAAGGTTCACGGGATCGCTCGCGTCGAAAATCGACTGCAGGCCGCACCGCCCAAGTCAACGGCTGAAGCTGCTCGACCTGCCGCAGAATCGGCCCGTGGAGTTGTTTCGGCAAATCACACGGCTGCCCCTGCCAAAGCGAACCGCGTGCAGCAGGTCAACAACGAAATGCCTGCCCCATCCAACAATCAGGAGATCGCCGAGCAGATCGCTGCCGGTTTGACTGCTGCCAGCCTGGATGGCTACGACATTCAGATTCGCTTCCAGAACGGCGTTTGCCTGCTGGACGGAAGCGTCGGAACCCAGGCAGAACGCGCGACCGCCCAGAAGGTGGTTTCTTCGGTCCCAGGGGTCCGATCAGTGGCCAACCGCCTCGCCTGTGCGGATGAACCCGCTCAACGACGGATGCCGCAAGGTCAATATGCTCAGGCTCCGGGACAGATGGCCCCGGGTCAAATGCCTCCGCAAGGAAGCCCCTATCCACCACAGGGTCAGTATCCTCAGGGTGGACCTCAGCAACCGGGAATGTATCCGGTGAACTTCCGCCAGGGTGAAACTCCGGCTCCCGGTGGTGGTCCTGTTCCAGGCGGTCCAGGCGGTCCTTCGATGGGAGCCATGCCGATGGGTCCGGGTGGACAAATGCCTCCTATGCCACCGACCTACGGTCATCCTGGCATGGGAGCTTCCCAAGCAGTTTACAACAACCCCAGCGTTCCCGATTACGCGTGGCCATCCTACGCGCAATACCCGAACTCTGCTGCTGTGAACTACCCAACGCAGTACAGTGCCAGTGCCTTCCCGTACATCGGACCCTTCTATCCCTACCCACAAGTACCGCTCGGCTGGCGCGACGCCACCCTGCGATGGGATGATGGTCAATGGAACCTGATGTTCCGGACCCGTACGGACAAATGGTGGTGGTACTTCAATCCAAGTAACTGGTGATCCCGGCTGACCCTGTGCTGGCCGACGATGAATGGCTCAGCGTCTGCGAAGTTTTTCGCAGACGCTGTTTCCATTTGATGATCACGATTCTTTTGCCCCCTTCGGGCCTGCCCCGATGAATGCCTACCTGAGCACGATGCACGCGAGCTTGACGAGTGGCACGAGGCAAGCCCGAAGGGCCGCAACTTTCCCTGATCTAATCGATTTAACCGGTAAAACCGTAAGAATCTCACAAGTTTTCAGCCGGAAGACTCGATACATACAGCAGGATCGTCAAAGTCGCGCAATCACGATACGTGGATTGAGTGCCAGACGGTCAGATTCAAAATGACATACGAACGACAACGGCTCTTACGAGCCACGCCGGAAGACGTCCAACGGCCAAATTTGGCACAACGTCGAGAATCAGCGAATTCCCGGAGAGGAATGATGATGAAGCCAGGATCATTGCTCAAACGCATCACCCTGATGGTCGGGATCGGCCTGATGACGATGTCCAGCAGCGGCTGTCTGCTGACAGCGACCACCGGCACGGTGCTGATGTGGGGCTTTCTCAAAGACGCTTTTGTACTCGGCGGGTACTTCGGGACCACGCCGCTGATCCCTGTCAGTCCGTGGTACAGCGAACTGATCGAAGATGCTTATATCCGTGAAGAACGGTACGACAAGGTTCCAGTCTTGGACCCGGTCGAAGGGGAACATGCAAACATTTTCTGCCAGGACCCCCCGAGCCCTGATGAAGTGATGCGAGCCGTCCCCAACGAAACCTCGGGCGGAAACCCCTTCATCGCGGAAACTCAACGCAGCAACGTCAAGATGGTTGTCGAACCAATCGTTGACCGTATGGATGATTGCCGCTTCTATCCGCTGGTTGGCCCCGCTCGCCTGCATCACTGCCACTACAAGTGCACCGTGTACTACGACAAGGTGATCCGATCCGACTGGCCTGTTCCGTTCCATCACAAGGACGAAACGATTCAGGTTGTCTACATCGATCATGACCACCTGATCCGCTGTGCTGGTCCTGCATCCAACCAGTAATCTGCAAATCGACACCGCAAAAACAACTCAACCCCGGTCAATGGCCGGGGTTGAGTCGTTTGATTAACGCACGATATGCGGTGTCACATTCGGTGTCACAAACGGCGTACCGTTGAATGCGACGTGAAGTCGCTTATCCCAGTCGTCCCATATCACAGGACAACCCGCCAGCGGCCGGAATGTAAGCCTTCTGGACATAGTCCATCACCATCCGGTCGGCGTTAAATCGCCAGCCAAGAGTTCGCACCGAACGTTTCATGCGGGCAATCCACGCGTCTGGCAATCCGTCGTCTTCATCGCGATCGTAGAACAACGGGATGACTTCCTCCATCAGCACCTTGGTCAAGGCCTTGGCGTCGCGATCATCCTGCAGATCTTGATTGACGTGTGACCGCCCGCTACCAATTGCGAAGCCGTTTTCACCGTCGAATGCTTCGGCCCACCAGCCGTCCAGGATCGAACAGTTCAGGCCACCGTTCAAAACGACTTTCTGGCCACTGGTCCCTGATGCTTCCAGCGGACGTCGGGGATTGTTCAACCAGACGTCGACACCTTGCACCAGATGGCGAGCCAGGTTGATGTCATAGTCTTCCAGCAAAATGATCTTTCCCTTGAAGCCCGGTTCCTGTGTCAGACGGAAGATTTTCTGCAGGATCGCCTTGCCGTTGTCATCTGCCGGATGTGATTTGCCAGCGAAGATGAATTGCACCGGGCGTTTTGAGTCTGCAATGATCTGCCCGAGGAACTCGATGTCTCGCAGAACCAGATCCGCACGCTTATATGGAGCAAATCGCCGAGCGAAACCAATCGTCAGTGCTTCCGGGTCCAGACTTGTCTGGATTTCCGCAATTTCTTCAGCCGTCGATCCGATTCGTTCGGCACGGCGCTGCATCCGGGTCCGCGCAAAGTTGATCATGCGGTTCTTGAGAGACTGATGAGTCTCCCAGAGTTCACCAGGAGTCACGTCATCAAATCCAGACCAAACCTCAGGCTGGCCGGATTGCAGGTACCATTCCAGCGGCAAATGGCGGTCGTAGAGCGATCGCATCTGCGGGGCGAGCCAACTGGAGACATGGACGCCGTTCGTGATATGTCCGATCGGAACCTCTTCTTCTGACCGCCATGGCCACAAACTGGTCCACATCCGCCGACTGACAACACCGTGCAGATTCGAAACGGCGTTGGCTCGTCGACTGCACTTGAACGCCAGTACGGTCATACAAAAGGCCTCGTGCTGGTTACTGGGGTCGACTCGCCCCAATCCGACCAGTCCGACGGCACCCAGACCCAGTTGGTCCGCGATCGGACCGAGATGTTCTTCGTACAGGGTCCAGTCAAAACGGTCATGCCCTGCCGGGACTGGCGTATGTGTTGTGAAGCAGCAGTGCCAGATGACCTTGCGCATCGCTTCATCAAACGACAGTCCATCCTCTTCCATCCGCATCCGGATGTATTCCAAGGGTGCAAATGCCGAATGACCTTCATTCATGTGAATGGCACTCGGCTGGTACCCCATGGCAGTCAGCGCACGTGTCCCGCCGACACCCAGCAGCAGTTCCTGGCGAATCCGGATCCGCTGATCCCCGCCATACAAACGAGCGGTCAGCTTTCGGTCTTCTGGAGAATTCTGTTCGATATCGCAATCCAGCAGGAACAGCTTGATACGTCCGACGTCGGCCTGCCACGCCTGAGCGAAGATGGGCCCCTTGCGGGTTTCGACCTGAACAATCACTTTTTCCCCGGTCGGGGTGACCGCAGGTTTCACGGCCAGACGCGTATTGTGAACGTAGGGATACACCTCACACTGCCAACCTGTCTCATCAATCAACTGCGAGAAATAGCCTTCCTGATAGAACAACCCGACGGCCACCAGCGGGACACCAAGATCGGAGGCACTCTTCAGGTGATCGCCTGCCAGGACCCCCAGCCCGCCCGAATAGTTGGGGAGCGACTCATGAATCCCGAACTCAGCCGAGTAATACGCAACGGGATTGTGCCCCAGCACCCCGGCGTGCGTATCGCCCCAAGTGTGCTTGGAGTCCATGTATTCCTGCCAGCGGCGGTAGGCGTAATTCACACGTGAATGAAGTACCGCTTCGCGACCGCGGTTTTCGAGTTGATCGGGCGTAAACTCGTCGAGCAACAGAATGGGGTTATGATCGAGTTGTCGCCACCGGACCGGATTCAGGTCCTGAAAAATCGCGACGACTTCGGGCTGCCAGCACCACCAGTAATTTCGAGCCAACGCATAAAGACGATCACGAAACGAAAGTTGTTCTTTGGCCATGCCCCATGCCTTCCCTGCTGATGAATCAAGCGGATTCCACCAGATCAAACGTCCATTACCCCAGGCGAACGGAATTCAACCTGCTTCGACAACGAAGAGGTCCGCCTGAGGACTTGGCGGAGTATATCGCGTGAGAACGGCTTGTTCGAGTTACGGACGTCGAGTCGTCACCCGCATGCCATTATTGTGGAATCCCGAAGGCAGGCGAACACAACAGAGAACGTTGTTGTGAGTGCTTCTCCGCGGGATGGAAACCAAATTTGGCACGACCTTGTCGCAGACTCCAAGATCGTGGCACCCCCACACCTGTTCACTTTCCGATTTGAAAACCGGCATTGCACAACACAAACGGTGCGCACCCGGCGCCGGCCCACCATCAATTCTCGGCGTTTCCGAATTGGGCCGGCGTTCGAAGCGAGCTAGTCCCACCCTACATTGAAAAAAGCCGATTGCCCTTGGAAAATTACAAGTGTTTCTTGACGAACTCCCACGCGGAAGGGTCATGGAATTCATGACCTCCTTCAAAAACCAGGTGCTCAAACCGTTCGGCGAGACCCAGACGCGAGTAGAAACTCGCCGAGACGGGAGCCAGCGGCTTTCCGCCATCTCGATGATCGACACCATCCTTCAATCCCGCCTGGATCTGCAGTGCTCGTGGACAGATAATCGCCGCCAGATCCGAATCGCGGAAGAGTGTAAATCGGTCCTTGAACTTGAAGTCACTCGGCACCGAAAATTCGTCCCGCTGATATCGCGATTCCTGAACTCCGTAATAGCAACTGCAGACCGAAACCTTGATCCGGCGATCAACAGCAGGAGTCACCAGCGCGTAGTAACCGCCGTATGACAGACCGACCATGCCAACGCGAGTCGCATCGACTTCTGGAAGCTGCAGCAGAACATCCAGGCTCCGCGTGATCTTGGCGATTTCCACGGCAGTCAGAGTGGTCCCCACCAGACGTAGCCGCTCATCCGTCCGGTTGCGAACATCCTTGGGATATCCTTCGGCCGAAAACAGATGTTGCGGAGCAAACACGTTATACCCTCGTTTCACACCACCGCGCACCATGTCGTGATAGTTGGCTCCGCCATGAAACAACGCCACTTCGGGCGAACCGCCCCCGCCGTGCATCGAAATGATTAGCGGAGCCTTTTCCCCCGCCTTGAGTGACTTGGGAATGATGTAGATTCCTTCGGCGTGGACACCAGGCAGGACAGGAATCACCGCCCGGTGATAAATGCCAATCGCGTCTTCGCCAATTCGTTGAAACAACGGTGCAGCCGATGGAACCTCGCCCGGCGGCGGATAGCCAATGCTGTCGCAGAACGCCTGCCTGTACCGTTCGGCAGATTTTTCAAAAGCTGCGGGCGACGAATAGTCATCTGGCAGTAGCTTCTTCAGCCGGGATTCGTCCTTCTTTAACCCCAGGATGTATTCATCCAGTTCTCGGGCCTGCTCAGTCCGTAACGGATTGGATTCTTTCACATCCTGCTCGAAATATTTGGGTTGCTCCTGAGCAGACAAAACGACAACCTTGCCGAGCGTAATCGACAGAATCAACGCGATTCGCTGCAAGCCCTGAGATCTACACATGCAGAGCAATGGTCGGTGAACAGTGGATGAATTCAACATTGTGTCAGCCTTGGTGGAAAGACGAATCTTGTGGGATGCAGGATTTCAGTATGCCGGCGCGGGATGAACTCGACAATTGATCAGGATGCTGCTGGAGACAGACGAACCTTGGGACTGTCCGACGGACATTGGAATTGTCACAATGCCACCTGTGGACTTATTCACAAACCAACGATACACGTCATAAGAATTAGATCGGAATCGAACCGATGCGAACACCCCTTTCCCGTACGTTGCCCGTAGGCATCGCGATTCTTATAGCAACGATAACGGTGCTGACAACGACGAAAGTGCGGGGCGACGAAAAGTTGAAAGGGATCGCCTGTCGGTCCGTTCACCTGGCCTATCCGGCACCGGTGGCAGTCTCGTTCTACAATGAAATCACGATCGAAAAGTCGGCTCCTGGGACCTACTTCATGGTCTGTGGATGGGGCAAAGGGTACTTCGGAATTCAGGAACTGGCGAACGGCAAAAAGCTGGTGTTGTTCTCGGTCTGGGACCCCGGTAATCAAGACGATCCAAAGACGGTGAAAGAAGAAGTGCAGGTCAAGACGCTGCACAAGGGTGAAGGAGTCCGCGTAGGTCGATTCGGTGGGGAAGGAACCGGCGGGCAATCCTTTTTTGACTACGACTGGAAGATCGGTGAGACCTATCGTTTTCTGGTCACGGCCAAGGCTGTGGAAAAGCGCAGCGAATACTCGGGCTATTTCTACATTCCCGAGAAAAAAGAGTGGCGACATCTGGTCACGTTCTCGACCCCGACCGGTGGTGATCTGCTCAAAGGAGACTATTCGTTCGTCGAAGACTTCAAACGGGACAAAGTCTCTACGACCCACACTCGACGGGCACGATTTGGAAATGGCTGGGTCGAAACCGTCGATGGAAAGTGGCAGCCGATCACTCGCGCCAAATTCACCGCCGATGCCAATCCTGTCACCAACATTGATGCCGGCCCCGACAAAGATCATTTCTTTCTGGCCACGGGGGGCGAAATTGAGAACAACTTCGTTCGGTTGGGAAGTTTCATGGAAATCGAGGCCCGAACAGATCGCAAGCTTCCGGAAGATCTGCCCAAACGACGAGACTGAAATCACCCATGAAGCAGTCCGTCATCACCGCCGTGCTTCTCGCGATCGTCTCATTTGTGGGTTGCCGCCCACACGGGGGATCTGAAACGCCTCCACCCGCTAGCCCAACATCGAAAGAGGGGTCGGCGTCGTCATCACCGGCGACTCAATCGAGCGGCATTCTGTTTCGTGACCAGACAAAAGCGACCCGCATCGATTTTCACTATCGCAACGACGAAGGTCATTCCGACTTTTCGATATTGGAATCGCTTGGTGGGGGAGTCGCGATCCTCGATTTTGACGGCGATGGCCAACCGGATTTGCTCTTTCCTGGAGGAGGCCAATTTGGGAACGGTCAGCCGTCCGGAGTCCCTTCGGCTCTCTTTCAGAACACCGGTAACTGGGGATTTCGCGATTGCACATTACCGGCCCATGTCGGCCAATCGCCGCATTACAGCCATGGGGCTACGGCCGCAGATTTCGACGAGGATGGATTCGACGACGTCCTGATCACCGGTTACGGCGGGTTGACGCTTTATCACAATCAGGGTGATGGCACATTTCAAAGCGTGACCAATGTCGCTGACCTTCACGACCGCCAATGGAGCAGCAGTGCAGCCTGGGGGGATTTCAATGGGGATGGGGCACTTGATCTCTATGTCGCACATTACGTCGATTGGTCAACGTCCAACAATCCCCGTTGCGCAGGCCCGGAAGGACATGAGCGGGACGTCTGCCCTCCAAAGCGGTTTGAAGGGCTGCCACACCTGATTTATTTCGGTCAGGGTGATGGAACATTTCGTGACGGGACGGCTGACAGCGGCGCGGTGCCGATTGGCAAAGGGTTGGGAGTTGTCACGGCTGATCTGGACCTGGATGGGGATCTCGATATCTACGTCGCCAACGATACTGTTGCGAATCTCATGTTACGCAACGATGGATCGGGTCATTTCGAAGACGTTGCGGCTCTCGGCGGTACGGCAGGAAGTGATCGCGGGACACCTGACGGAAGTATGGGGACCGATGTTGGAGACTACAATCTCGATGGATTACCCGACATCTGGGTCGCCAACTACGAACGTGAAAACTTCGCGCTCTATCGGAATCAGGGCAACCTGCTGTTTCGCCACGTCAGCCAGTCGGTCGGAATTGCGGCGATCGGCGGTGCCTACGTCGGCTGGGGGACTCGCTTCATCGATGCCGATCTGGATGGTGACGAAGATCTGATTGTGTCGAACGGCCACGTCATCCGGTTCCCTCAACATTCTCCTCGTCTGCAGCGCCCACTTATCCTGGAGAATCGCGAAGGTCAGCGATTTGCAAATGTTTCTGAGGGTGCAGGACCTTACATGACGACACCTCACGCGGGCCGGGGACTCGCCACGGGAGACCTCGATGGAGATGGCGACGAAGACGTCGTGATTTCAAATCTCAACGAGCCTGCGGCGATCCTGTCGAACGAATCGACACCCCGTCATAACTGGCTGGCGGTGCGCATCAAGGGACGAGGTTCCTGTCGATCAGGGATCGGGGCGGTTGCCACCGCCACCATCGGCGGAAGGAAACTCGTCAGGCAGATTCGCGGCGGTTCCAGCTACGGCTCGACCAGCGATCCGCGGATACATTTCGGGTGCGGAAACGAACAGCGGATCGACAAGTTGTCGATCCGCTGGCTGTCCGGTACGCAGATGGAGTTGAAGGATGTGGCCTGCAATCAGACGCTGACTTTGGTTGAACCATCACCTGACCAGCGACAAACCAACAATCAGTCTGCCGACTTCTTCCGTGTCAGCAGCGAAACGACGATCAACGTCAAGAATCCCAGAGGAATCGTGACCAGACCCGGTTGGCTGAATGGAACCATTGCCGCGGCGGCCGCAGCGTCAGCCTTGAATCCGTAGACCTTGGCAAACGTGTCTTCACTGACCAGAATCCAAGTCAGCGAACTGAACAGCCCGACCAGGATCGCCGCCGAAATTCCCTGCTTGGTGGTTCCCTTCCAGAACAGCAGCATCACCAGCGATGGCAGGTTCGCTGAAGCGGCGACACTGAAGGCCCATCCGACCAGGAACCCAGCGTTCATATCCTTGAATTGAATCCCCAGGATAATCGCAATCACACCGACGATGACTGACGACAGCTTTCCAATCCGTACCTTCTCATGATCGTTCATCTCCCACCGTAAGACGCTGGAGAGCAAGTCGTGAACGACCGCACCGCTGGCCGCCACGATCAGTCCGCTGACGGTTCCCAGCACTGTCGTAAATGCGATCGCCGAAATCATTGCGAATAGCAGGTCTCCGAAACTCTTGGCGAGGAGCGGTGCTGACATGTTGTCATTCGTCAGATCGATGCTGCCACTGGTCATCGCTCCCAGTCCCATGAACAGCGTCAGCACATAGAACGTCCCGATCGTGCCAATCCCCACGACGGTACTCAATCGAGCCGCCGCCTGATCCTTCACGGTGTAGTAACGAATCAGGATATGAGGCAAAGACGCCGTCCCGCAGAACAGCGCCAGCATCAGCGAGATGAAATTCAAACGTGAGGAAAGCTTATCCGATTGCAACCCTTTAAACGTCGGACTGTTCCCCGGTCGCAAGATCTTTGATCCGGCGGTCGGCGTCGGTGTCCATGTCGTGGTTTTGACACCGTCGACCGTTGTTTCCTTCTTGGGCCACAGCACGACTTCGCTCTGCTGCAACGTCGCCAGATATTCCATCGGGCCCAATGGCCCGGTTTCCGTTTTTCCGCCCGGCAACTTACTCAGATGTCCAACGGGACGAAGGTCATTTTGGCCTTCCTTATGCCCATGCGGCTTTCCATTGATCTGCACCGAACCGTCCGCCAGCTTGACCATTGTCTGCGGCGAATTGGCTTCTTCGCTTGTATCGACTTTCAATCCACGATTCAGAATCATCACCGTCAGGATACCACTGAACAGGACCAGCAAGGCCCCTTTGATGAACTGCACATACGTGGTACTGACCATTCCCGCCGTGGCAACAATCAACACGACGATGATCCCGACCAGGACCACCCCGACCCAATACGGAAAGCCAAGTAGTGGCTGAATCAGCGTTCCGGCTCCAACCATCTGGGGAATCAGATAGAACACGCTGACCACCAGCGTACTGATCCCGGCGGACAGAGTGATCGCCCGCGACTGGAACTGGCTGTTCAAGGCATCGGCAAACGTATACTTCCCGAGGCGTTTCAGAGGCTCCGCAACGACGAACAGTGCCACGACCCAGCCTGCCAGGAAGCCGATCGAGTACAGAAAACCATCGTAACCATAAAAGGCGATCATCCCGCAGATCCCGAGAAATGACGCCGCAGAAAGATAGTCACCTGCGAAGGCGACCCCGTTCACGAACCAGTGAATCTGGCCACCGGCGGCGAAATACCCCGCCGACGATTGAGTCTTCCGCGCGAAGTAAAAGCTCAAGCCGAGCGTGATCGCCACGAATCCGGCGAAAACCAGCACTGAAAGAATCGAAGGTTCATGAATCATGACAGCCAATCAGAAGCAGAAAGAAAACCGATGGGATCGGACAAACGAAATGGAGAGCGTGCAGGCAATCTTCATTTGCTTTGATCAGCAGGACTGACAGCGCGACAGAGCCACGCGTAAATCAGCGCCAGAACCATTGCCGCCACGATTAACGCGAATCCGTACAGAATCGCCAGGTTCAGGCCCAACGCAGGGGTCGTTTCCATTTGTGTTGGTGAAAACGCATTGAGCGCCACGAATCCGCCGTAAAAGGCGAGGTAGATCAGGAACAACACCATGCCGTAGCGAGCATTTCGAGCCGCGATCAGCGGATCTTCGATTTCCTTGGGATGTACCTGACCGTGATCGAGGCCTGCCATGCGGCGTTCCTTTGTCCAACCATGAGAATTACCGCGTCGATATGATTGCGGGAAGCCACAGATACCATCCCAACCGACGCGCCGCAACCCATGAGTCGATCTGGATAGAACTCCGCAACATCGCGAGAATTCCTGCTCCCTCAGGGGTCAGCGACAGTAGCGCAACAACAGTCGCGGCAGATCCTGAGACGTCGCCAGCGATCGGACGCGACCGCGGGCTGCCGCCTGACCAAGAGCTGGCGAATAGCCGTGATGATGATCGACAATCGCCAGAGCCTGCTCCACATCGCCGGTGGAATACTGGCTGCGGCCTGCCCCCGCTGCCAGCCACCGGGCGATCCACATCGTGACCGGCATGACCAGCACCAGGCTGTGAAATCCCTCGACAAACGGGATGTCGTAATACGCCGGGCCGCAGAAGTGCAGCCCCTGAATCTTGACTCGAAAATATCGCGTAAAGATTTCGTCCTGATCGGGAGTCAGATCGCCGAATGACTGCTCCAGCGTCGCAAAGGGAACCTCACGCAAGACTTCCTGAAGTGGTGGGACATTCCCGGTTCCACGAGAAAACTTCCAGACCGCTCGCAGCAGCCGCCAGCGTCCCAGCCACCCTTCACGAAGATTGGCGTCGGTATCCTTTCGAGCATATTGAGCGACCAGCAATCGAAAATAGAGACGCCCGACGGACGTCACTTCCGTCGCGTCCGTTTTCAACAACTGGGCTTCACCAACCGCCGCTTCCCTGAGGAGATCGAGCAACTCGCGAATCCGGTCGCCTCGCAATTTTTCAAAAGAGGCCTGGCCTGCGAGTGTGGTCCAGGCATAGGCCTGAAGAAGCCTGTCGACGATCGGAAGGTCGGGCTGATCCAGTGTCGCGTCGAGCGCCTGTACAAATCGATGAAAATCAGCCCAATCGACTCGTTCGCGGGAGTGAATCAGCGGTGCAGGAATATTCGATGCACCAGCCGGTACAACCGCGTCGGCGATCTGCCGAATCTCTGAAAGCTGCTGGCTGAGGGGGCGTCCGGCATTTTTCACGACCGAAGGGCAACTGAAACGCAGGCTGACGGCAACCGATTTTCCTGCGGGATGAAATGCGTACGGGTAAACGCGACAGGCGAGTGGCTTGCCCATCTCCCCGAACTTGGCATGGATCCGGCAGAGCCCTTTTTCGTTCAAGAAGACACAGGCCCCGTCCGGCTGGTGCCCCAGTCGATATCGGCCAGCCCCCATGCGAACAATCGCCTGATCGGGGGAAACTCCATCCGCCGTGGTCCACTTCTGATCGATAATCCGCTGACGCTCAGCCTCGGTAATTTCGATCTGATGCTGACGGCAACAGCCTCCGCAGTTATGACAATTCCAATTCTGCAGGACTGGCAAAGTAAGCCGCAACGACACTGAGGACCTCGTTCTTTTCGGTTGTGCGTGGTGACTCAATTCTTCCACATACGGTAACAGATCCGCTTTGAAATTCGGAGAATGCCCGGAACGTGGTTGGGCGAGATGGGTTATTCCGGTTCGTAAGATTAAGGGCGATTTCCGTTGCGGACCTCTTGCAGTCTTCTTCGAAACCGCACTATGCCAATTGCGACCGCCATCATGCACAAGATCGCGCGAGGTACCCCATCTTCTTCATCAAGGAAAATGAGATCAAGCGTCGCCGCGATTCCACAGCCGAACGTCAGCCAGGCAAGTGTGCGCGGCGTCACTGGCTCTCGTGATTTTCCCATTCGAATCCCCCCTCCCAACGCGCACACCAACACACGTACCAAAACGATTCATATCATGAGTCTGGCGGAGAAAAATCGACGTCGTGTGGCCGAACCACATCCTGAGTACCACGGCGTACGGTTAGGACAAAAACCGTATCATTTGCAATCGTAAAAACTACGCGATAACTCGGTCGCGATCCAATTCCAACAAGTTTATCGCGGATCTCAAACGGAAAATCGTCATTTTCTGGCGATAGACTGTGACTCTCAGGCAAGAAAGCAAGTGAACTCAGTTGCTCATGGATGACATCGAACCAGTGGACCGCTTGACCAAATGAACGGTTTAACGCCCACCAATGGGCATTTGCCTCGATGTCCGCTTCTGCTTGCGGGAGAACGACAACTTGAAACAACTTCATTCGTGTCGCGGAAACCCCAATCTAGCGCGCATGTCAGAAAAAGCCTGATCGAGTGGCTTGCCTGCCCCCGACTGCATTTGCTTCAGCCCTTCTCCAATCGCGTCTCGATCCTGTTGTCGACGCAAGGCATCCATGGCCTGGCGATGGGTTTCGCAATCAACCAGGACGTACATTCGCTGTGTCACCGGATCGACAACTTCAAGTTCGCTGTCGCCAGCCGCGAGGAATGCAGCCACAAGCTCTTGGTTTAATTCTGTTACCATGGGAACATCGTACGGAATGTCAAAGTTGGGGTTCAAGATCAATCACGAGGAAATCTGTGGATCGACCTTCAATAGATTGACCACAAGCCCGGCGTCGTCAACTCAACAAGATTATCGTCGAGATCGCGGAAGTAGAAACTCTGGGAACTGCCCGTCCAGGTGACGGTACTTTCGAGTGTGACATTTTCAGACTCCAGTTGCCGCAGCCATTCGGAAACTTCATCGGGGGTGATGGCGAATGCCAGATGATTGGAGCCCGTTCCGGAATGACCCGGAATTACGCCGCCAGCCGTTTCCAGAGGCTCATTCGTGGCTCCCTGTTGAAACAACAGCAGGACATCCCGGTCAGCGACATTGAGGGCGATCAGTCGGTCGGATTCCAGCAGCGTGGCGAACCCGAACAGCCGCCGATAAAAATCTGCAGCACGTTTCACATCGCTGACGTACAGTGCGGTTTCCAGGATCCCATGGACTCGTGGCATGGCTTTACTCCAGAGCGAGGAACGAGTTTTTGTAATCACCACCTGCTCCATCGCTCGACAAAGGCGGGACGCCCGTCGATCGACAAGACGGAGCCCACTCAACAGATGACACTGGTTTCGCGAACGGCTGACTTCACGCGGAGCGATGAAGGCCACTTTTGGAGAAAACAGTGTCCGCAGTTTGTAGCCATCCGGTCTTAGCTTCCGACTGGAAGTGCCTGAAAATGTGATGGAAGTCATCGTGACATCGCAATTCGGCGAGATCGTATTGCTGCAAGGTCTTTGGCAATGCGCGTTGATAAGAGGTTTGCCGACGAGGTATCCAAGTGGCTTCCGTCAAATGTCTTCAAGTCTTGATGCGAAGGTTCCAGCCATATTCCTCCTGCACGGACAAAGTCTTTGACAAATGGACCCTCGCCAAAGTCGTTCTCAACGGCCTCCATCTGAGGACACGTCGGCGGACGGAATCCGTAGACTCGAATACCTCGGTCGGTCCAAGTGCGAACGCGATTCAAAAGAGTATGCGTGAATTCCTCAGAGATCGGGTATTTCTGTATCTCCCGATAGTCCTTGAACTGCGGCTTGAAGGTGACCCCGTTTACCGTGTGCTCGACCCAGCCATCGGGATGGTGGCGTGTTCGAAAGCAATCGACCGTTCGGCCCAGAACGACCCGTTCGAAAACAACGCGCGTCAATGGCGGCCAGCGACGTTTCGCCCATCCAGTCCAAGTCGCCATCCAACGTCTGATCGGTGTCAGCGTGGCTTTTGATCTCGAGAATTGATTTTCCTGAGGGCGATTTCGCAGCGATTGAGGTGTCACACCAATCAACACTGCGCGCTCGCCACTGTTCCGATCCCAGGTTCGTTCCGCAGCGTCAAGATAGTCGGGAGTGTACGGCACACCGCTGAATCCGAAATTTCGAATCCGCACGCCGGGAAGATCGACGGCCATCACCCTGGGGGATAGTCCCATAAGCGATCGTGAATCACCCAGAATCAGCACATCCGTGTTTTCGCGCCAGCACAATTTGTCGAACCAGAAGTTTTCATCACTCTCCAGATCCAACGGCTCATCGGTGTGCCAACCTAGAAACGCGAACAGCGCTGCCGCGAACAGCAGCGACAATGCCGTGCGATCCGACGTGAATCCATGAAAAAACTTCGCGATAGACATCGGCGAAAACTCGCACAGAGCCTTGCATCAGAATTGAAAATAAATGAAGGCACCACCGGGACCACGAAAATAAACACACGATACCAGCACCAACGCGATCCAGGCAGGTTGCAACCGCGTGGGAAGCGAGATCCGGGTCGAAACCTTCGAACGAAGCGGAGCAAGTAGTTCAGCAAGCAGGAACAGAGCCGTGAAGACGACAGCCCGCGTGTTCAGTAGCTCAATGTCACTCCACCGAAACGTCGACAGATTGAACATCGTCGTAATGATTCCCATCGCTTGTGTTATGTTCTCAGCGCGGAAAAAGACCCATGACACCAGGACAAGCATCAATGTGACCAGCGTCGCCAGAACTCGCCCGCCGGGAATTTTCATCAGTCGTTCGGGAAAACGGGTCAGTCGTTCCACCGAGAGAAACAGTGCGTGGAACGCTCCCCAGGCGACAAACGTCCAATTCGCTCCGTGCCAGATCCCCGAGACAATCATCGTCACCCACATGTTGACGTGGCTGCGCAACGCCCCCTGGCGAGAACCCCCCAGCGGAATGTAGACATAATCGCGGAACCAGGTGGAAAGGGAAATGTGCCACCTGCTCCAGAATTCTCGCAGGCTGCTGGCGGAGTAGGGATGGTCGAAGTTGACACAGAATTCGTATCCCATCCAGTTCGCCAGACCACGAGCAATATCGCTGTAACCGCTGAAGTCGCAATAGATCTGCACGGCGAATGCTGCCGTTGCCAGCCACCAGAACAGACATCCTCCATCCAATTCACGCGAACCAAATGCCTGGTTGGCGGCGAGTGCCACGCTGTCGGCAATCACCATTTTCTTGAAGAGGCCCGCGGCGATTAATTGAGTCCCCCGCCAGCGCAACGCTTCCGTCACAGATGGGGCACTCATCAACTGAGGCAACAGATCCGCAGCCCTGACAATCGGGCCTGCAACCAGTTGCGGAAACAGTGCCAGATACGCAAAGAAGTGGAGCACATTATGAGTCGGTTTCAGGTCACCACGATAAACATCGATCGTGTAGCTCATCGACTGAAACGTATAGAAACTGATCCCGACTGGCAGCAGCAAACTCGCGAGTGGGATCTGCGTTTCTGCCCCAAAGAACGACAGCAGGTGATTGGCATTTACCGTCAAAAAGTTCAAGTACTTGAAGACAGCAAGTGACCCGAGGTTGCCTACAAGCGATAAAATCAGCCAGAACTTTTTGGTGTCAGGCCAGCGAACAATCGCTTCTGCCGCATAGAAGTCAATCAGTCCATTCCCCAGGAGCAGCAAGACAAATCGCCAGTCCCACCAACCGTAAAAGACAAACGAGGCAACTGTCAGAAATGCCCAGCGACGATTGTTCCCTACGCAGAGCCACGGCCAGAGTGCGTAGAAGATCACGCAGAAGAACAGGAATTCGAGAGAATTGAACTGCATAGGGAATCATTCCCGACAATCCAGTGCCATAGCAAAGTGGGCAGACATGAACGCGATCCGTTTCTAACGGAATCGCGACTTGTTCTAGGGGGGGATGCAAGGAGCGTCAATACGATTCGAGTTCGCTTCGGCAGGCGGTAATGTTGCTGCAGTGTTGACTGCAGCCAAAAAATACGCACCGCGACACGTCACAACGCAACACTCAAAACCGAATTGAAACAAACAACCAGTCGCAATACAATCGAATAGTGAACTGCGGCATTAAGTTGCTGCAGCACAATCGCGGGTCCAACTACAGGAATACGAAAATGGCTAATTTTGCCGAAGCGTCTGCTGTACTAGACGAGTATCGCCTTGCGTTGATGACTGAACAGCAGAACGAAGGGCCTCAGGTGTCTCAGGCCTTTTCTGCACAGGGGGCGTTTTCTGCTTTTGCCACTCCTTTGACGAATGTGCATGCAACCGGTGTCGGGATCCGCATCCGGGGCGGCAAGATCGTGTCCAATGACTTTGTTCTTAAGGTGTATGTCTTCGAGAAGCAGGACTTGGGAAAGAAGACTCCGGCACTGACGCAAGGGAGTTTCAAAGGAATTGGAATTGATGTCGAGCACCTTTCCGTGCAACAGGCGCTGGTCAAGCGAGCAGCCTCTGCATCTTCTACTACCCCGGCGAATCACCAGGCCCGGACCCGACCTGTCATCGGCGGGCTACAGATCAGTCCGATTGGTGCTCCATTTGTCGGAACGCTGGGATGTCTGGTACGCCGTGGCCCCGCCTCAAGCGGTCAGTTGTTCGCACTCAGCAACAATCACGTCCTTGCCGATACTAATTCGCTGCCAATCGGTACAAAGATCGTGCAGTCATTTGGATCGTCCCCGACCGACATATTCGCACAATTGAATCAATTCGAGCCCATTCAATTCCCATCCGGAGGTTCGTCACCTCGAAATCGCATTGATGCTGCAATTGCGGCAATCACCGCAAATAATCTTGTCAAGACGGGCAAGATCTTGGGAATCTCCAACTACACACCAACCCTGCAAGCGGCACAGCCGGGGATGAAAGTGACAAAGTCGGGGCGCACCACTGCTGTGACACAGGGGATTATCACTGCCATTCGCGTCAACGGGGTTACCGTAAATTATGGTACTCAGTCTTCCCCGCGAATCGCCACGTTTGACAATTGCGTCCAGATTGCCAACCCCGGGGGACCTTCATTCAGCCTCCCCGGTGACTCAGGATCCGCAATCCTCGAACTCTCGACTGGACGTCCAGTGGCGTTGCTGTTCGCCGGTAACGGGCAGTCGACGACGGCCTGTGCTCTCACCTCAGTTTGCTCCAGATTCAATGTCGTTCCGGTTTAGGTGAAAACATGTTAGCATGTTCCCGTCGCCATCAATCGTGGCGGCGGGAATTGCTTTCCTACGTGGTTGGGTACCAAGATGCTCGCTCCAGCGATACACATTCCAGGTCTTCCCAAAACTCCTGACCCGCCGAAATCGTTGGTCGAACTTTCCGAATCGTTGAAGCACCCCTTGGTGATCCGCACCGGGGTGACCTGCGATCAATCGGGGCAGTGGGCGCTCTATGTCACCGTTCCCAAACACGTCAACATTCCAATCCCTGACCTCGAAGCCAAGTGTCTTGGATTTCCCGTTGCGTACGAAGCCGAACCTGACGAGCCAATCCGCGCGCTGTGATATTGGAATCTAGAATTTTCCCGCCATCGCCCGAATGAAGTCAGTCGTCTTTTTCGATCGAACGACGCGTTGGGGGCGCGTTACTTGGCTGGGTCGCGTCGGAAGGCGCCGCGGCGTCCGGTTGACTGGCTCTACCGCTACGGGGGCTCTCCGCGCCTGCGGGTTTCTCTGATGCTTTGTCGGGGCGTGCAGTCGTGGTCTCAGCCGACTTTTCCGCCTTATCGAGAATCTCTCGGAGCGACTGCCCCAATTCGATTCGGTACGAAACTTCGTCTCTCGAAAACATCATGAATTTCTTCTCGATGCTGGTGACGACTCCGCGGATATCTGCCACCGCGAATCGGGAACCGACTTTCATTTCAATCGATTTTCCTTTCGAACGATCGTAAAAGACGGCGAGCGGGATTTCGTCCCGGAAGAAAATCGTCGTCAGGAAAGTAAACGTCGCGGCATCGTCCTGAATGTCCAGTTCCAGAGGGAGCGTAATCGAGAGCGGAGGACTGCCATCATCCGTCGCAACAACATTGACTTTGACCTTACTGATTTCGACGTCGTCATCGGGGGTCCAGGTCAATTCTCCGGTGGTGCTGTCGATCTCTAATCCCGTCGGCGGATTCTCCCCCAACTTCCATGTCAATCGATCGCTTGCGGATTCGGCATCAGTGGCCTCAGGCTTAAACGTCCACTTGCGGCCGATGTAAACAGGAGGTACCGCCTTTTGCGCAACTTTGGGTGCTGTATTTGGCTCACGCAGGGCCACGTTGAACGTGTCCGTCAATCGGCCCCCCGAAATCGAAGGATGTTTGACTTCAAACTTGAAAGCATACTTGCCGGCCATCTGGTCACTCGTCGGAGCCCACGAGAATTTGCCGCTCGTCTTATCGATTCGGCTTCCTGGAATGATCGGCTCGATCAACGAAAATTCCGGCCGGCCTCGACCGGGATCATAACCCGTCACAACGATGTTAAATTCCAGCGGTTTCCCTCGCATGTGAGACTTTTCACCCAGCGGCGAGACCTTCGGCTTGTATTGCGTTGGCGGAACCGGCTTGAGAAAAACGTTGCTGGCCAGCAATTGCTTGATTTGCTCATCGGTACGGAACGCAACGTCGGGATTGCGCGGGGCATCTTCGACGATCGAGCCAGCCGGAACACTGGCAGCCGTCGTTCCGTCTTGAGCCCGCTCCACTGTCCAAACGTTTCCTTCCATCGCGGTCACAGTTACAAATTCGTTCTTGACGCGAATCAGAAATCCCGGCTTTTCCGGGAAGCCTTCCACGGACTTCAACTTGAGAGTCGTCCCATCTTCAGAAAGATCTTCGACGAGAGTCGTTTGAGCAAACAGTTGACGTCGCTGAGGAGCGTCGATCAGCGCCAATCCTTCCGCCTCGATCAAGACTTTCAGGAAGGGGTCACCTTCCGCTTCCGTACTCTGAATACGAATCGACGTGATGCGATGCAGCAGATCGGTTCGATAGAAACGGTCCAGGAATCGACATAACTGCTCGTAACGCGGTTCCGCGTCAATCTTCACATGGACAGAGACATAGACATTGTCGGGCGAAACCGTCATCCGCTCGGGCGAGATTTTCAGTTGTTCAAACCCGCTCAGGACAGCCAGGTCCAGCAGCCAGTCCTGGTACAACCGCTGAGCATTCGCCGCACTTGGCCGGGGCCCACCTTGAGTTCCCGCCGTTCGCTTCAACAGGCTGGCAGGATCAGGGGGCAGACTGCGGCGTTTCCAGCCTTCCATCTGTTTTTTCTGTCGGGCCAGCAGGATCAGGCCCTTGTTCTTCTCACTCACCGATTCCTGCAGTTTTTCCAGATCTTTCTGGCGAGTCCACAGTGGTTCGAGGAATGTGGAACTGAGGACCTTGCCCCCCTGCCAAAGCAGAACGGCAGCCACCAGACCAATCAGCAGATTTTTTTCACGCTGTTGCATGGTCAAGTCACTTTTTCTTGGCGGGTTCGGCACCCGTCGTGGTCTTATCGGACTTGCCAGGTGGGACAATGTCAGCGTCCAGCTCAAACCGGCTCTGATATTCAGAGTCGCGGCTTTGCTGAGTCAACTCGCGCGGTCTGAGTCGGAATCGCCGTGAATCCACCAGTCGATCCTCGAAAAACTTGCTGTCCCCGCGTTCGCGGGCATTGCCGTTCGCGAACACTTTTCCGACCGCATCGCCGATCGCCGGGCCAAATTTGTATTCGGTCAAGTAGAGCTTTTCTGTCCCACCCATGAATTCATGCAATTGCGTGAGCTGCTGCAGTTGATTGATGTCGCGTTTCTGCCAGTCTTCGATGTTGACTGCAGCCTTACGGATCGGCTCACCAGCTTTCAAAGTCCCCGAAATCGTCGATTCAGACGACTTCGCATCCGTGATGGCGCGATCCAGACTGGCCATCCAAGTCTGATAGACCGCCGTGACAACAACGAGCAGCACCAGTGCCGCCGCTGAACCGACCGCCATTTGCAGCTTGCGGGGATCTTGTTTCGGTCGGGGCTGCCGCGGATGAAGTAAATCGAAGACGGGTGAACGAGGTTGCAGGCAACCGAGTGCCAATCCCAGCGCCGGGGCAAACATCGTCATCGATTCGCTGAACTTCGAAAGTTCCAGGTCCGGAATTCGCGAGGCAATTTGCGTCGTGAACCGTTCGACCGGGCAATTCCAGCGTTCTTGGACCGCCTGATCGAGCCCTTTCCATTCGGGACCATCTGCGAGAATCCAGACTCGCTCGATGGGACTGTTCACCAGCCAGGGCTGGGCGGGAACGAGGACTCGAGAGATATCCGCTGCCGCCTTCGCAATCATGGGACGCCCGTCGTCGTCCAGTGGGGGACGCACCAGGTGGGCCACAAGCGGTTGAGAATCTCCCAACAGCACAACTTCCAGGCGATTTCCGTCTGCCAGGATCACCAGGCGACTCTTGGAACCGTGACCGCGTTCTTCAGCTCGCAACAGCAACTCGGCCAGCGAGAAGGAACTGATGGACAGCGTGGTCAGATCAATGCCCGCTTCACTGAGCGTCTGCCGGATCGGATCAACAGAAGTTCGAGGAACCGTTGCCAGCAGGACATCGCGCTGAATCGAACCTGGACGCTTGGGAATCGGGAGGTAGTCGAGAACAAGCTGGTCGAGTGGTGTTGTGGATCGCGTCGATGCTTGAAACTGAACGAGTGACGGAAGTTCGTCATCAGGAGCGTCGGGCAGTTCTAGTTGACGCAGGATCGCCTCTTCACGCGGCAGGCAAACGATGGCCTGGCGTGCCGTCACTCCCTTGCGGCGCAAGGCTTCGCGCAACCAGTTGGGAGACGGCGGGTCAGGCATGTCTACGGCAAAGCTTTGAGCGACCTTCACAGTCGCGCCGATGGATGCCTCGACGACTCGCAGTCGTTTCTTGTCCCAGTGAATCGCCAATACGTCCGGCATCAGGCGCCTCAAGCTCGGCTTCAAACCCTTTCTGGCTCAACAACTTGGCCAGCATGCCAGATAGAATAAGACAACCCGCTATCCATGGGAATAGCGGGTTGGATCACCTGAGTTTTGACTGAAGATTCTTGCCGACTGAAGTCCGTGTTATCGAGTCGCCTTCTTGATACTGAAGTCACGAACACGATACGAGTCGTCTTCCTTGAAGAGCGTGAAACTCAGTAATTCGTTCTTGGAATTCGACAGGTTGATCGTCCGTCCACCACCGACGGGGCGTGTAGGTCGCAAACTCAGGCCCTGTGGGGCGAACGAGGCTTTCAGTCCCTCAAGTTTGTCATCGGGAATTGTTCCCTCACGAATCTGCTGCAACATCCCCTTCGCCTTCGGGCTGATGTACTGTGCAGCTTCAGTCAGGTTACTGTCCGCCATGGCAAGACAGAACTTCGAAAGCGAATCCTCGGCCGAACCAGCAGCAAACTGCTGCCCACCTGCACCTGGTCCACCACCAGGATTGCCTGGAGCAGTCCCAGGTCCCCCCGGAATGGCCCCAGGTGCCCCCGGCATCGGAGCGCCCGGCATCGGAGCGCCCGGCATCGGAGCGCCCGGCATCGGAGCGCCTAGAGCGTTTTGGGCATGCCCCGGCGGAACCCCTGGTTGAGCGGGTGGCGTCGTATTCGCCGACTGAGCATGCGTCGCCCGCATCGCTGCGGCTGGATCAGTGGGGCCTGAGGCTGGGGGAGCCGTTGGACCGGCATGCGAATTCGTTGGCATTGTCGCAGGCGTTGTTGGCGCCGTTGGACCAGCGGAATTATGAGCCATTCCTGGCATTCCTGGCATTGTTGCCGGTGAAGTCGGCCCTGAAGGAGGGGTTGAGCCATGAGTGGACGCCATCGCACCAGCCGGATCCGTGGGACCTGCCGGAGCACTCGGCGGAGTTGGCATCATCGCCGGCGTATTTGTTGTGGCGGCTGGAGTTTGATTCGGTGGAGGTGGCGGTGTCGACGACCCACAACCAATTGCCGCAGTCATCCCCGCACAAATAGTCCAGCGCCAAATCCCCCGCGGCAGGCTCAAATTCTCGATGGCCATACTCAGATTCCTCATATTGTCTTCACAAATCCAGAGATGATCGTCGGTAGAATCACGTCTGTAAGGTCGATCGCTGATTCTCTGGCGGGAAGACGAAAACGGATCTACCTCCGCCAATCCTTGAAATCATGGCGTTTCCACGAAGTCTTCGCAAGTAGATAGTCTTCAACGACAGGGCAATCACGTTATTTAAAGATGGGGTGACTGGACCGAGAGGAAGCTTCGGTTTTCACTGTAAGCACGTTTTTCGGGGGCTTCGCGAAGACGCTCCAGCCTTGGCCACCCAGTCGGGGAGACTCAATCAACCGGCCACCAATAAGCGGCCTTTCATACGTAAAATCAGCAAAAAAAGAGACTGGCAATTGATTATCCATCCCGGCAAAATGAATGAGTGCTTGTGATTGCGATCATCCTTCACTTCAGATCTCAGGGGCGTTTCCGCTCAATTTGGTGCTCTTGTCGCTGGAACGGTCAATTCCAGATGCATTGCACCATCTCCGCTATCTGAAACTCGAAACAAAACGAATTCACAGCATCAAACAGAAGTATTCACGCCACAGCTTCGCGCTGCCGGACACAAACTGCACCGAAATCTGAATCACCAAAGGAGCAAAATCGATGAAATTGTCTGTCCCGATCCAAACATTGGCCGTGCTGGCGACAGGAGCCTTGCTTGGCTACGTCGCCGCATCGAGCGGTCCGCAAACACCAGCACGTGCGGAAATCACTCGTCCCGCCGCCTCAGTTGAAAGTGCAACCGGGAAGTCAGACTCCCAGGTCCCTTGCTGCGATGCAAAAATCACCCGGACGTCCGCGCTGGCGGAATCCGTTCAGGTCGCTGATGCCAGCGCCGCATTTGCTGCCCACAACCTTGCAGTGGCGACAACGGCTCAGACCAGCGGCAAGAAGCCGAACATCCTCGTCCTTTGGGGCGATGACATTGGTATCCACAACATCAGTGCGTACAACCACGGCATCATGGGGTATCGCACCCCGAACATCGATCGGATCGCCAAAGAGGGTGCGCTGTTTACCGATGCCTATGCGCAGCAGAGTTGTACCGCGGGCCGGGCGTCGTTCATCCTCGGACAGCATCCGTTCCGAACGGGCTTGCTGACCATCGGCATGCCGGGGAGCCCGCACGGTATCCCTGACTGGACACCGACCACTGCCGACCTGCTCAAAGAGCAAGGTTATGCGACTGGTCAGTTCGGCAAGAATCACCTCGGCGATCAGGACAAACACCTGCCGACGTTGCACGGGTTCGACGAATTTTTCGGCAACCTGTACCACCTGAACGCTGAAGAAGAACCCGAGACCTACTACTACCCGAAAGACCCCGAGTTCAAAAAGAAGTTTGGTCCCCGTGGCGTGCTCCACTGCACTGCTGACGGCAAGGGTGGACAGACCATCAAGGACACCGGACCACTGACCTCGAAGCGTATGGAAACCATCGACGAGGAAGTTCACGAAAAGGCGATGGACTTCCTCGATCGAAACGTCAAAGCGAAGAAGCCGTTTTTCCTGTGGTACAACAGCACCCGCATGCACGTCTGGACGCACCTCAAGAAGGCGTCCCAGGGCAAGACCGGTATCGGCCTCTATCCTGACGGTATGGTGGAACATGACGGCTTCGTTGGCGAAGTGCTGAAAAAGCTTGACGACCTGGGCATTGCCGACAACACGATCGTGGTTTACGGAACAGACAACGGCGCCGAAACCGCGTCCTGGCCGGACGGCGGAATCACCCCGTTCCACGGTGAAAAGGGAACGACGTGGGAAGGTGGGCTTCGCGTCCCGATGTTCGTGCGCTGGCCCGGCGTGATTAAGCCAGGAACGATCGTCAACGAGATCTTCTCTCAGGAAGACTGGATGCCGACACTCCTGGCTGCTGCTGGAGAACCAAACATCGTTGAGAAGCTTAAGGAAGGCTACAAGGCCAACGGCAAAACATTCAAAATCCATGCCGACGGCTATAACTTCGTCCCCTACTTCAAGGGCGAAGCGAAGAAGGGGCCTCGTGAAGAGATTCTCTACTTCGGTCAGGGTGGTGAATTGAATGCCGTTCGCTGGAATGATTGGAAGGTCAACTTCGCCGTGGTTGATGGAAACATCGCCACCGGGACACGCAAGATCACCGGTTGGCCGTTGATCACACACCTCAAAGCAGACCCCTACGAGAAGATGGCACTTGAGTCGAGCATGTACATGCGCTGGTATGGGGACAACATCTGGTTGTTCGTGCCGGTGCAAGCACAGATCAAGAAGTTCCTTGTCACGATTCCGCAGTTCCCGTTCCAGGAAGGGAGCAGCTTAAATGCCGCAGGAATCAACTATCAGACGCTCAAGGCCGCCGCGGCTCTCAAGCGTTTGAATGACATTGAAACGATTGGTGCTCCGCGCAACTGAGTACCATCGGGTCACCAGGGCGTTGGCGTCCTTCCAGGAAGTCAACGCCCGTTTGCCCGCACAGGAAAGCGAACCCTCCGTTTTCTAGCGAAGGGCCTTGTGAGACATGCCTTCCATTGATCGCTTTTTCGCCAAGACGGTTCGGCCGTTTTTCCTGTTCACCGGGGCTGGCACCGCTTTAGTGGCGCGGTACGCCTTCTTGCCGGCTTGGGCCATGCCGAACGTGGCCAAGCTCCTTTACGTGCAGGACTACACGATAATCATCCAGCATTGGGGAATCATGGTCGGGATCATGGGTTTGGCCATGATGCTTGCGGCCCTGATTCCGCAGTGGCGCGTTCCCATTCTGCTCTACAGCGGATTGGAAAAGGCGTTCATGGTCTGGCTCGTTCTTTCCAACAGTCAGAACTCCTTCGTGAGTGGCTTCTGGATCCCTTGCACACTCGATTCCACAGTCGAGGTCTATACGATCGGCTATTTTCTGACCGTGGGAATTCGAGTTCCGCAGCGGGACGCTGGTGGCTCGCCATGAGTAATTGACTGCGACGATTGCAGCCCGTAATTGGCTTTCACGCCCCTAAAAGGAGTACGTTACGATGTTCCGCATGCTTCGATACGTTGCGTTGATCGCCGTCGGCGGAATGCTCGATGGGATGACCGGGTCTGATGCATTCGCTCAGGACTCAACAGCCGATACGTCGGCGGCGGGGACGCCGAAAGTGCTCCCCCGGCCGGACTTCGAATTTAAAGGCAAGGTCGGCAAGACCTACAAGGACTCCGACCCGCCACAGTTCCCCCAGCCAGTGAAAGCTCCGAAGGGTGCACCGAATGTGGTACTCATCCTGCTGGACGATACCGGGTTCGGACAGTACTCGACGTTTGGCGGTGGAGTGCCATCGCCGACCATGGAGAAGCTTGCGGCCGAGGGGCAGAAATACACTCGGTTTCATACCACTGCCCTGTGCAGCCCGACGCGAGCGGCACTCATCACTGGCCGTAATCACCATGTGACTGCAAACGGCGTCATTACCGAGGCGGGTACCGGGTACGAGGGGTACACGGGGGTCATCCCGCGAAGCTGTGGAACTGCCGGCGAGGTGCTCCAGCAAAACGGGTACATGACCGCCTGGATCGGCAAGAACCACAACACACCCGATTGGGAAACGAGCGCCGCCGGGCCGTTCGACCGCTGGGCGAATGGGCTCGGGTTTGACTACTTCTACGGATTCAATGGCGGGGACGCCGATCAATGGAACCCGGTGCTGTACGAGAATCGCAACCTCGTCCCCAAGAGCGCCGATCCGGACTACCACCTGACCGAGGATATGACGGACAAGGCCATCGCCTGGGCGCGGAAGGTGACCAGCATTTCTCCGGACGCTCCGTTCTTCTTATATGTGGCTCCGGGGGCGAACCACGCCCCGCACCACGCCCCGAAGGAGTGGATCGACAAGTTCAAGGGCCAGTTCGACGGCGGCTGGGACAAGTACCGCGAGGAGACGCTCGCCCGGCAAAAGAAACTCGGCCTCGTCCCGGCCGACACCAAGCTCACGTCACGGAGTGAGGGGCTGCCCGCATGGGACTCGCTGAACGCGGACCAGAAGAAGGTGTACGCCCGAATGATGGAAGTATTCGCCGGATTCGCCGCCCACGTCGATCACCACATGGGACGGATCGTCGATGCGGTGCGTTCGATGCCGGGCGGCGATAACACCATCTTCGTCTACATCGCCGGAGACAACGGCGCCAGTGCCGAAGGGGGGCTGGACGGATGCCTGAATGAGAATCTGTACTTCAACGGTTACCCAGAACGATGGGAAGACAATCTCAAGCACCTCGACGAACTCGGCGGGCCGAAGTGGTTCAACCACTTCCCGTCTGCCTGGGCGCACGCCATGAACACTCCGTTCCAGTGGACCAAACAAGTGGCCAGCCACTTCGGCGGCACGCGCAACCCGCTGATCGTTTCGTGGCCGGCGAAGATGAAGGATAAGGGTGGAGTGCGGAACCAGTTCCTGCACACCATCGACATCGTCCCAACGCTGTACGAGGCCATCGGCATCACGCCGCCGGAGACGCTCAACGGGGCGAAGCAGAAGCCGATCGACGGGCTGAGCTTTCTCAAGAGTCTCACCGACAAGGCCGCACCGGAGACCCGCAAGACACAGTACTTTGAACTGGGCGCCAACCGGGGGATTTACCAGGACGGCTGGGTAGCGGCGAGTCGCATCAGTGCCCCATGGTTGCGAACGGCTGCGGACGCCAGCCCACTCACCGCCAAGTGGGAGCTTTACCACGTCGACAAGGACTTCTCTCAAGCCGTCGACCTGGCCGCCCAGCATCCAGAAAAGGTGAAGGAGCTTGAGGCGGTGTTCTGGAAGGAAGCCGAGAAATACAACGTACTCCCACTCGACTGGCGGACCATCGAGCGACTGAATTCAGAACTCCAGGGCCGCCCGAGTCTGGCCGGCAAACGGAACAAATACGAGTACTTTCCAGGGCAGGTTGGTTTGCCGAGTGGTGCCTGTCCGCCGGTCCTGAACAAATCGTTTGCAGTCACGGCCGAAATCGAGATTCCTGAGAATGGGGCCGAGGGGATGGTGATCACACATGGCGGGTTGACTGGCGGATACGGCCTGTACCTCCGCGACGGAAAGGCCAGCTTTGTCTACAACCTGCTCGCGCTGGAACGGTTCACGATTACGTCGGACGCACTCCCCAAGGGGAAGGTGACGTTGGTGGCCAATCTTGCCTACGAAGGGAAAACCGGAGAACTCGGCAAGGGGGCGACGGTGACGCTCACCGCCAACGGCAAGAAGGTGGGCGAAGGCAAGCTGACGCGAACAGTGCCGAATAAGTTCTCTCTTGGTGAGGGGATGGACATCGGCACCGACTTGGGATCTGCCGTCGACTTCACCTACAAGTTACCCTTCACCTTTACTGGAAAGATCGAGAAAGTGACGATCGATTTGAAGTGAATCTGTGAAAATCTGGGGGCCGACGGCGCGTTGGCCCCCAGACCCCTGCCGGTCTCAATAGGCCAACATACGCTTGCTGACAGATGTAAATGACATGACCGGAACCCCCAAACGAGGCACAACGTTATGAAATCGACCTACGCGATCGTCGCCGTAGCAATAATTACAGCGTTCGCCGCTCTGCCCGCCCGCGCGGCGGACGTCACTCCAGCGGAAGCCCGAGCATTTGCCAAGGAGACCACCATCTATGGCTTCCCGCTGGTGGACAACTACCGCGTCCTCCATTCGTTCTTCGTGGACAAATCGTCCAAGGAGTACAAGGGTGCCTGGAACCAGATCCACAACGAGGCAAACGTCTTCACCTCGAACGACCGCTCGATCCAGACCCCGAACTCGGACACTCCGTATTCCCACATTGGAACGGACCTCCGCGCCGAACCGCTCGTCATCAGCCTGCCGGCCGTTGATAAAGGGCGTTACTTCACATTCCAACTCATCGACCTGTACACCCACAATTACGCGTTCATCAGCAGCCGAACGACGGAAAACAAGGCCGGAAGTTACCTGCTGGCCGGGCCGAACTGGAAGGGTGAAAAGCCCGAAGGGATCAAGGCGATTATCCGCTGTGAGACCGAGATCGGTTACATCCTGGCCCGCACCCAGTTGTTCAACGCAGGCGACATCGACAATGTGAGGAAGATCCAGGCGGCCTACAAGGTGCAGCCGCTGTCCGCGTTCCTCGGTCAGCCCGCGAAGCAAACCCCCGCGATCGACTTCCTTAAGCCCCTCACGATGGAGCAGCAGCGGACCAGCATCGAATTCTTCAACGTCGTGAATTTCTGCCTCGGTTTCTGCCCCACGCACCCGTCGGAGAAGGAGTTGATGGCCAAGTTCGCCCGCATCAACGTCGGGGCGGGGAAGACGTTTGACGCGACGAAGCTCTCTCCGGAAATCAAGAAGGCGATCGAGGAAGGGATGGCGGACGGTTGGAAGGAGTTTGCCGAGTTCAAACGTACTCAGATCGACACGCGAAAGATCGGCTCGGGGGATGTATTTGGCACGCGAGAGTACCTGAAGAATAACTACCTGTACCGTATGGTGGGGGCAGTGTTGGGCATTTACGGCCAATCGAAGGAAGAGGCGATCTACCCCGTCTTTGCGGTCGATGGCGACGGTGATTCGCTCGACGGCTCGAAGCACCGCTACACGCTCCACTTCGCGCCCAACGAGTACCCGCCAGTCAATGCCTTCTGGTCGTTCACCATGTACGAGTTGCCCGGCAGCTTCCTCTTCGCCAACCCGCTGAACCGCTACCTGATCAACTCGCCGATGCTCCCCGATCTGAAGAAGGATGCGGACGGCGGCCTGACGCTCTACGTTCAGAACGAATCGCCGGGCAAGGACAAGGAGTCGAACTGGCTGCCGGCGCCGAAAGGTCCCTTCGTCTGTTACATGCGGCTCTACGCCCCGAAGGAAGACGCCTTCAACGGCAAGTGGAAGGCCCCGCCGGTGAAGAAGGTGAAGTGAGTCCAGTAGCTCCCATGTCATCCGCCGTGGGAGTCCAGTTCTGTTCCCCCGCGACGAAAGTCGCGGGCGGTTGTTTTTCCTTTCACGGTCACTCGCAGGACAGCGAACTCAAAAATGGGCCGGGGTTGGTGTCAACAATAAATCAGACGAGGTCATGTCGTGCGTGGAGGCTAAAGCTTCATGTTGACCCGCACGCCGTAGACAAACGAGTCGTCGGCTATCGCACCAGCGCCCGGGTGGATGTACTGAACGTCTGGGCTGATATCCATCCAAGGGTTGACTTGGACCTTGTAGTATGCCTCGACGCCGGTTCCATCCCGGGGACCAAAAATGGCTTGCGGCAGTGGTCCGAACTGATTGCTGGCACCGACAAAGTACCAGCCGATGCCGAACTGATCGCCACGTTGCTTTCCGATCGGGCTGTCACCTCCAATGCCGGCGCTGAGGAAGTATCGGATCGGGGTCGGATTTCCATCGCTGATGGAGGCCCGACCAAACAATCCCCAGCCGCGATCCGGTTTATCCGCAAATTGCACCAGGTATTGGTCGAAGCCGTAGTAGAGCGTGTAGGAATCCGAGAGGGTCGGAAATCCTGGGACTGTTGGTTCGGGGTAGACGCCCGGTGGAGGCTCGGCAAACTTCAGATTGGTCAGTTCGACATGTTTCCAAAGCGCACCCACATGCTGATCACCCTGCTTGTCGAAGAATTTGGTTTTCACCCGGACTTCGCTCCCGAGAATGACCCCCTTGGAGAACAGGTCACCCAGGTTGGTAAACGCCTCCCGGGTTCGATCCTGGGGATCGAGGACGAAGGCGGAAATCAGGCCCCACTCTTGCGGCATTGCCGCGCCCGCCGTGAATGAGGTGTACGGCATACCGAGCAGAAATGCCGGGTTGGCACAAAACGCTTGATTCATGAACTGTTGGGTGCCATTTCCCGACGCAAACTTGTCCACGTCGGCGGCGCCCGGCAGCACCTTTTTGCCAGCAAAGACCACCAGTTTTTCCGACAGCGGCTGGGTGACCACGAAATTGGTCAAGAAAAGTTCGCCCGTATCGTTGGGCGTCGGCGGAAGAGCCGCACCAAACACGGCCGGAGCAAATGCTCCTGTGTTGAATGAGACGTTGCCGTATTGTCCATACACATGCTCTGCAGTGACCAGCAACTTGCCGTGGGGCAACCCGCCAAACTTCTCCAAGTCAACAATCGCGTTGTATGTGCCGCGACCGGTGTATTTGAAGGTGTCCCCTTCACCAAACAGGGGGACCAATGGCATGGGCCGGTTGATTCCACCGGCAACGCCGAAGCCGAATTGCGTTGATTGCCCGGTGAACGTGATGCCGGACTGCTGAAGGCCTGTTCGCAGGCCGCCCCAGTCACCTGTCAGCGTTGGTCGCGACCAGAGATCGCAGCAACCATTCGAAAACACTGAATCGCAACAGATGCGTTCTGGAATGCAGGCGGTAACACCATCTTCCACCGCGTCGGCGACCTCGCCGATTGCTATTTCCTGAGCCGACGTACGGTGCAACGTCAAGGACATCACCGCAGCCACCACCAAATACTGAATCTTGAAGTGGAGCATTTGGAGATCGCCCATCCGTAGGTGAAATTTTGCAGTACGCCGAGTCTGGTGGTTCTGCCACCGTCCACTCAATTTCATCATACGGCAGGTTTCATCATCGGCTCGAATGTCCGAACTCTCACGGACAATTTGCCCCAGCAATTCGACACGGCGAATTGGAATCTGAATTCTCTGCAAGAGTCGCACTGTCGATACAGCTTGACACGGAACAAATTACGTAATCGGAAGAAATGCCCACTGTCAGAATGGGATTCAGAGCTGATAGATCCTCTCCGACCGGCTACCCGGTTGGGCAATCATCATCAAGACTCACCGATACATCGGATCAACGAAAAAGAGTGATTGGTGGTGGAAAAGCGGCAGACAATACGCAACACTTGATTACAGATTCTTCACCTCCCCGATCACATCAATCACGTTCAATAGCTTCACTTAGCTAATTCACAACAGGTCAGATCTCCGCTCCGTCACAGACGGTGATGGATGTCACCCTGCCTACGTAAGACGCGTCGATCCTGAACGAGTCGAAACCATGTTCTAAAGGAGAAATTCGTGAGATTACCCATGCAACTCAAAATATTGACCGTGCTGGCGGTCGGAGCCATGTTTGGCTACCTGACAGCATTGAGTGGACCTACCACATCTGCACGGGCCGAGATCACGCGTCCGGCAACGGACATCGTGGCGGAAAATACAACCAGAGTGCCAACCGCTCAGGTACCGTGTTGTGACGCAAAACTTGATCGCAAATCGGCCGTGGCAGAATCGATTGCATTGGCCGACGCCAGTGCCGCGATTGCTGCCCACAATCTTTCCGTGGCGACAACGGCTCAGGCCACTGGCAAGAAGCCGAACATCGTAATCATCTGGGGTGATGACATTGGCTGGAACAATCCCAGCGCCTACAACCGTGGGATGATGGGCTACAAGACGCCGAACATTGATCGCGTCGCCAGGGAAGGTGGATTATTCACGGATTGGTATGGACAGCAGTCATGCACTGCAGGACGGGCGGCATTCATTACCGGCCAGAGCCCTTTCCGCACCGGGTTGCTCAAAGTCGGCCTTCCGGGCGCGAAAGAAGGGCTGTCCGAGAAGGATCCGACAATCCCGGAGTTGTTGAAAAACCACGGGTACATGACTGCTCAGTACGGTAAGAACCACCTGGGTGATCGCGATGAGCACTTGCCTTCAAATCACGGCTTCGATGAATTCTATGGCAACCTTTATCACCTGAATGCCGAACAGGAGCCCGAGCATCCCGATTACTTCAAAAACCCCCAGTTGAAGAAGATGTTCGGCCCCCGCGGGGTCATCAAGTCGTTCGCCGGAGGAAAGATCACGGACACCGGGCCGTTAACGATCGAACGTATGAAGACGGTTGATGAAGAAGTCACCAAAGGGGCCATGGACTTCGTGGACCGCGCTGTGAAGGCTGACAAGCCATTCTTTCTCTGGTGGAACTCCACTCGCATGCACATCTGGACTCACTTGAAGAAAGAGTCCGAGGGCAAGACGGGACTGGGCGTTTATCCAGACGGCATGGTCGAACACGACGGGCACGTCGGCCAATTGCTGGATCAACTGGATAAGCTCGGCATTGCAGACAACACGATCGTGATGTATTCGACCGATAATGGTGCCGAGTGCTTTTCCTGGCCGGACGGCGGCAGCACGCCATTCCGTAACGAAAAGAATTCGAACTGGGAAGGTGGCTATCGCGTTCCCAGCATGATCCGTTGGCCAGGCGTGATCAAGCCGGGTTCAGTCTACAACGGTATTTGTTCACACGAAGACATGCTCCAGACGCTCTTGACAGCGGCAGGAGAACCGGACATCAAGGAGAAACTCCTTAAGGGCCATAAGGCGAATGGACGAGAGTTCAAAGTTCATCTCGATGGATACAACCTGATTCCGTATTTCAAAGGAGAAGTGCAAGAGTCTCCGCGTCACGAGTTTTTCTACTGGACCGATGACGGTAGCCTGGCGAATCTGCGATACGACCGATGGAAGGTCGTGTTCATGGAACAGCGCGGGCACGGTCTTGAGGTATGGCAGGAACCCCTGGTGACCCTGCGGTTTCCGAAACTCTTCTGTCTTCGGACTGATCCATTCGAGCGAGCCGACCACGAGGCCGGTGACTACGCCCGATGGCGAGTGGACCATGCGTTCGTGTTATTGCCAGCAATCAGCTTTGTAGGCCAGCACCTGGAAACATTTAAGGCATTCCCGCCGCGGCAAAAGCCGGGCAGTTTTAATCTGGACCAGGTCCTTCAGAAACTTCAGGAGGGTGGCGGCGGAACCAAGTAGGCGCGATTGATATCGCCGATGTGCCGCCGTGCGAATCGCGGCGGCACATCGGCTGACTTGTCGCACAGGATGTCAGCGATCTGGCTGCGATGAGACGACGGTAGAATCTGGCGTTGAACCACAGGATGTGGAAAAACGATGACATTCGTGACAGATTTTAAAAGAAAATCTGCAGTTGTGACCGCACCAGAATTCCCGTCTGCCCGGCCTGCAAGTTCGTACGATTTTGATCGGCAGAACAATGGTTCAGCCACGCCGCATCTAATGTGAATCTCAGGTTCTGCTTTCCGGGCAGCAAGAACCAGTTGAAGCCTCCGGCGTATTCCGAACCCGTTCCATTCGGACCGGTCACAAACGAAGTTCTCGCGTAGGGTTCCAGTTTCTGCGGAATCACAAAGTACCCCGCTTGAGCAAATCCACCGTACTGACGGATCGATGATCGCGGCAGCGGGCCTGAACCTGTTAACTCAAACAGATCCTGAGAGAAGAACTCACCGCTCAGGCTGGCTCCTCGATACTTATAGGCAACGTCAAAGGTGGCCAGGCCAATTTTGAAGGCATTTAACGTCACGCCCGGAGCCAAGGCTCCCGTTTCTGTGATCAGCGTGCCGTCCGAAAGTCGGATATCCGAGTTTTCTGGAACCGACGAGCCACCTTGCGGTCCTCGCTCGGGAGCATACGTAAGACTTGTTCCCAGGCGGATAGCCGGTTCTGTATGACACTCGAAGTCAGAATACCCGCGCCCGAATTCACCCAGCGGTTCCCACCAGACGGACCCCGAAAATGCCATCAGCGAACTGAGTTGTTGTGGTGTCGCACCAAGGGTATTGAAGCCGTTCGACATCATCACGTGATAAAACAGGCCGGGTGCAGGTTCACCCGTGGCCCAGACCCCCTGGCTGAGGCTTGGCCGGAAGAACGTCGTCGCCATCGATCGATCAACCCCCAGCGTGTCGACGAAAGATGCGAGCCATTCACGACTGCCCGGAACCTTGCTTTGTCCTGCATAAACAGTCATGGATCGACTGAACCGCCAGGCCAGCCAGTAGGCCCGAAAATTGATTTGACTGTTTCCAACCGTGTTGTAATCAATGTTCAGGTTGTACAGCAGCTCTTTGCGAAACGAATATCCCGAGAAGATCAGTCGTCCACGCGGAATTTGAAAGCTGCTCATGTTATTGATCGGCGTGGTCACTCCGGCACTGTCGGTCCAGATCGCGTCGTCGCGTTCAAAACCTGCGTACCGAAATTGATTCTGCCCGTTGATTTTCAACTCAAATGGTGTTTCGTCGGAATTCGTGGGACGAATCACGAAGCCACGATCAAACGTCGCGGCGAATGCCGACGATGGCGTGCCAGTTCCCAAAAACGACGAGGGTTGTTCCCGAGGAAACTCCTCCGCCGTATCGAACGATGGCGAGTTAATGCTTGCAGGGCCTGAGACCGATTGATCAAACGGAAGGCGCCCCGGATCAAATGTTGGGTTGTCGCTCGAGGGGGCCGGAGGAACCGTCGAGCCATCGAAGCCTGTCCCCGACGCAAGTCGCGAGTTCTCGATGGAAAGTTTCTGAAGCCGCGAGGACAACTGTTGGTTTTGCTCGATCAACGAGCGTTGACTTGTTTCCAGATCTCGCAGCCTGCTTTGCACGCTCTGCAGACTGAATGGATCATCAGTCTTAAGCGGAGCTGACGTGTCACCTCCGAACACAGGGGAAGAGATCAGCAGCATCAACGCCGCCACCATTCGGGCCAGGGACGTTCTCCGGTATTGAGTTGACCAGAGAATCATCAGCTCAAACTCCCCGCAGTGCCTGTCGGAGTGGATCCGAGACAATCGCTATTCAACAATTCAACGCGACATGAATTGCCGCTCGAAGTTCATCCTGCATGAGCTGACGTTGGAAACGACATCCCACCGGCGCAATGCATACGCTTTCTCTGAGATCGTCAGGCAGGCATGGCAAGCTTTAACGATAATGCGGATTGTAGTGAATAAAGTGAGCCGTCCACGACTCGGCACAATGTGACCGCCAAGGCGATGGCACCGAATGTGTCGTCCGTCAGGCAGTCCAGGAGAAAGAAACAGGCTCTGGGTGCCACGGTTTTGGAGCATGGAGCATAGGTATCTACACATCTCTGAACCGCGACAAGGCTATGTTCTGAAACAGAAAGTCAAAGAGATCGTCTAGGTGAGTGCTTTTCAGAAACCCCGGGAGATTGCGGTCTTACGGCCCAAATGGGCCAGAAATTCACCCAGCCAGGGCCGTTAGGCGCCGTTAGGCCCTGGGATAACGATGTAAAAACAGGATCTGAGGCCTGAAGGGCCGAACATTCCTTTGGTCTTT